>CANRFP010000046.1 GCA_947629895.1 uncultured Clostridia bacterium
CTGGCAGGGGTGGAAGGAATCGAACCCTCCTCTGGAGTTTTGGAGACTCTCATTCTACCGATGAACTACACCCCTATATTCACTTGCATATTTTACTACATTTTTGTGAAGTTGTCAATTAAAATCTTGATGAATTATTTCCTATTTTTCTTTTTTTGTGCTATAATCACTTTAATTTGGAGGTTTTATGACTGATAGGCTTGTGGGAAAGTTCATTGACAGCAACGTTTTTGTTGTGGGCGACAGCAGAGAATGCTTTATTGTTGATGCTGGTGTGGATGTGGACAATGTTTCAAAAACGGTTGCCGGAAGAAGAGTTTTGGCTGTTCTTTTGACGCACGGCCATTATGACCATGCCTATTATGCAAAGGACTATGCTGCCAAGTTTGGTTGCAAAATTTATGCCAGCGAAAAGGCGAAACAATATCTTGAAAATTCTGCTTGGAATTACAGTGAAGGCAAGTTTAAACTTAATGATTTTACCAACTTTATTTTTCTAAACGAGCAAGGTGAACTGAAATTTGGAAAGTTTGAGATTTCTTACAAATTGCTTGGCGGACACAGCGAAGGGGACATGTTATACAAATTTGGCGATGAGATTTTTGTGGGAGATGTTTTGCTTGGCAGAGATATGGGGAGGGTTGACCTCTATGGCGGCAGCAAAAGCAAAATGGCAGAAAGTTTAAAGTGTCTTATGGATGAAAATTACGCAACGATGCACTGCGGGCATGGAGAAGATTTTCCAAAAGCGGCACAGGATAAGGTTGCAGCCCTTTGGCTTAGATTTCTTAAAAGAAACATTTGACAGAAAAATGGCTTTTTGCTATTAAATGTAAAAAATATTAAGAAAAAAATATTAAAAATAAAATTAAATAAAAAATAAATGAAAATCCTATATTATCGAACGGAAAAATGGTTGAAAAAATAATAAAAAAACATCATAAAAATCAATTTATGGTGTTTTTTTTGTCGAATTTTGTTATTTTTTCTGATTTCTTATTCTTCTGTCATCGCCAACCAAATTTATGGTGATTGAAGTTTCTCTGTCGGCTATTCGAGATGTAATTCTTTCATCATATCTTTCAACCAAATCTGCCATGTCTAGATTGCTGGTTATCACAAGTGGCAGTTTTCGCATCTTGCGCTCGTTGATTATAAGATACAAACATTCCAAAGTGACATTTTTGTATAGTGGTTCAGTGCCAAGGTCATCTATGAACAAAACCTCACATGAAAGATATTTGTTCAAAAATTCTTCCGATTGCGTTTTGCCAAATTCTTTAAAATCTTGATTTAGTTTAAAGGCGGTTACAATCTTAACCACTTTACCATTTTCAATAAGTTCATTTGCCATGCATCTTAAAAGGTGGGTTTTGCCAACGCCTGTTGGACCAGATATGAATATCAAATTTTTTGTGAATTGGCTGTTGCACCACTGTTTCATCTTTTCAAAATAAGGGGCAAGATTTCCGCTTGTTTTGATTGAGCTGTCAAAATTTTCAAGTTTTTCAAAGCCGCTGCCGGCAAGCAAAACTTTTGAAATTTCTTGCTTTAAACATTTGCACATTTCCCCATTCACATAGCCTGTGTCCTTGCAAATTTTGCAAGAATAATTTGGGCTTTCCGGGATGTGTGCGCTTTTCTTTCTTTCAAGAATTTCCTTTTCAAGTTTTTGTTGCTCTTCTTTGTTTGACGCTTCTCCCAAACTTTCCTTTTGGGCGTTTTCAATCATAAGTTTTGTGTATCGTTTTTCTAAGTCGGCAAAACTTTGGTCTGCATAAAGTGGCGCCATTTGTTGCCTATATTCATTTTCCGCCTTTCTCTTTTTTGCTTGAAGTGAAAAGAGGGCTTTTTCAATTATATCTTGTTTCATCTCACACCTCAATTTCATCTATGGATTGGAAAAGTGCGTTCATATCCTCTTTGGAATAACTTCGCCCACTTGAAAAATTGGATTTCTTTTCCTTTGTTCCCAATATTTCTTTTGAATGTTTTGCATCTTCAAGAGTGGTTATCTTTTTGTCGTGAAGTGTTGACAGAACACCGGACAAATATTGCATTGGCTGGTCTTTTGCGGCGGCAAGGGTGCATGCGTAGGCGATGACATCCTCAGGCAATTTCCAAACTTCTGTCCAAATTTTGTATTTGTCGCGGTCGAACTGATTTACATTTCGGGACAAGCCAATGGCTTCCAAAATTTCTTTTATCTTTTTGTCCACAACAAGCACATCGCTGAAATATTCCGACAAACTCTGTTCGGACAAAATACCAAGTTTTTGGAATTTTGCAAGCGTTTTGTTCATGCCTTCCAAAGTGCGAATGCCCGTTTTGAAGCAGTAGTTTGAAATTTCTTCAAGCATCTTTTCGGAAAAGCCTATTCCCAGCCAATTGAAAATGTAGGTGTCCACAACCGGCCCAAGATTTTCATAATATAAGCCAAGATTTTTTGTGAGCGTTTTGGCAATTTGTAGCGCTTTTTGCTTTTCGCCCTCATAAAGTTCTATGTCCGCCACGCTGAACAGTTTTTGTGCAAAATAGCCGTCTAAAATTTTGTCCATAATTGCAAAAGCGGCACTTCCTTTCTTTTTCAAGTTTTTTGCAACATAGTGCAAAACTTCATCGTCAAAACCTTCGTCAACCCATTTTTCATAGAGTGCATATTCCTCGATGTTTGGAAGGTGGGTTATGCCCAAAACTTTGTATAGGTGCTCCATTCCTGTTCTTAGAATGTCAAAACTTGCAATTTTGTTTTGAACTTGCTCTTTTGAAGTTATTTTTTGGTTTGCCCAATCCTTTGCTATTGTGGTTATGTAGGCGTAACCAACATTGTTCCCTTTTATGCGAACACAATAGTTGATTATAAGAAGCAGCGCCTCTTTTTCAAGATGAAAACGCTCTATTAGGTCATAATATTCGCGATATTCATTGGGCGTTATCATTCGTCCACTCAAAATTTCCTGAGCCTGAGCATTGAAAGTTTGATATTTTTTGGCATTATATTTCTTTGTGCTGCTTAAAACGTCACTGATTGGAAGATATCGCACTTCAAAAGGAATGACATTCAAAATTTGCACCAAACCTTGCTCTTGCCAATAATAAAATGCCTGCTCAATTTGCTGCTGCGTGAGGTTTAACTCGTTTGCAAAGTTTTCAAGTGTGTTGTCCTTTGCGCTGGCATCTTGGCACTTGTAAAGCCCATACAAATAAATTTTAACAGCAGTGTCGTCTGCATAAGGAAGATAATTGTTTATAAAAATGTTGTCCACAGATGTGGTGTTGTTTGCCAACATATCAATTGAATACTTGCAAAATGCCATTTTTTTCTCCTATTTTTGAATTGTAACACAAAAATCCGTTTTTGACAAACTTTTTTGTGACGCAAGCAAAATTTTTCATTTTTGGACAGGTTTTTGAATAGATTATTGTATGAAAAAGTTTGCTTTAATTTTGGCTTTAATGCTTTTTCTGCCGCTGTGTCTTGTTGGATGCGGGGAGAAAGAAACGCTGCTTAATCACTATGTTGTAACGGCAACTTTTGATGAAGAAACCGCTTCGCTTGCCTGTGAAGAGGATGTTTTATATTTTAATAACAGCTTTAATATGCTTGAAGAAGTGTGTTTTTTCTTGTATGCAAATTCCTTTGATGAGGGGCAAAAGAGTGTGCCAACGGCATATCTTGACAAAGCATATAAATGGGGCGAAAGTTATGGAAACATAACCTTTTCTGAGGTGCTGGTTGATGGCGAAAGCGCTGAATTTTCAATTTCGGAAAACAAAAATATTTTAACTGTGAAAACGCCGCAATTTTATCCATCTGAGAGCGTTAAGATAACTTTAAAATTTGTTGTGCAACTTGCAAAAGTGAGGCATAGGCTTGGGGCGGGCGAGCACGCTTACAATTTTGGCAACTTTTTGCCGCTGGCATGCGTGTATGAAAATGGGTTTGTTAAAAACGAGTTTTCGGCTTATGGCGACCCATTTTACAGCGAGGTTTCAAATTTTGATGTGACAATAATTTATCCAAGCGAATTTGTTTTAGCATCTTCTGGAAAAGTGGTTTCAAGTTCGGGCAATGAAATGACAACCAGCTCTATTAAGGCGGGAAATGTGCGAGATTTTGCCTTTGTGCTTTCAAAAGATTTTTCCGTTTTAAGTGGGCAGGCGGGCAAGAGCCAAGTGAACTATTTTTATTATGACGATGCCAACGCCCAAGAGCATTTAGATACGGCAGTTAAGGCGGTTTTAACCTTCAACAAACTTTTTGGGGAATATCCATATGAGGTTTTGAATGTGGTTAAAACGGATTTTTGTTTTGGGGGAATGGAAGAGCCAAAGTTGGTTATGATTGCCGATGACCTTGCGGACAACGAAACGGAAAATTATGTGATTGTGCACGAGATTGCGCATCAGTGGTGGTATGGGGTTGTGGGGAACAACCAATTTTGCAATGCGTGGGTTGACGAGGGCTTAACGGAGTATTCAACCGCGTTGTTTTACAAAGAAAATGCAGAATATGGCTTGCAATACAACACAATCATGGAAAATGCTTTAAATTCCTATCTTCACTTTGCACAGATTTTTGACGATTTGACAGGGCTTGATGAAACGATGAACAGAAATTTGAACGAATTTGCCACAGAGCCGGAATATGTGAACATAACCTACACGCGCGGCATGCTTATGTTTGATGCTTTGCGGCAGAATATGAGTGAAAGAAGGTTTTTGAAGTGTTTGAAAGACTATTATAAAACTTACAAATTCAAAAACTCGTCAGCGGAAAAATTGGCGGAAAGTTTTTCAAAATCGTCGAATATAAATTTGGAAAAGTTTTTTGACTCTTGGCTTAATGGGAAGGTTAATTTTAGGCAAGTTGGCGCTTGACAAAGGAGTTTGGGCGTGATATAATGCCTTTATAGGGGTGAAAAGATGGAAGAGAAGAAAAACGAAAATAAACAGGGCAGATTTGGGGTTTATAAGGGGTATGTTGAACACGCGCGCAAAGCAGAGGCAGAGCAGCAAAAACAGCCAAAGAAATCGCCAAAGCCACACACTATGGACAGATAAAACAAAAAAAAGACAAGCAAGCTTGTCTTTTTTTATTTTTCATATTAATTTTCATAATAGTTGATGATTTTTGTTGGAACTTTGTTCTTGCCAAGCCCGTCATAATTTTTGTCATAATCCTTTATGGCTTGGTTGAACATATCTGTGTAAAATGCCATACTCTTGTCAACAGCAAAGCGTTTTGCGTGCTCTGCAACTTGGGCACGATGAACTTTGAGTTCGGCCGGATGCTCTATCCACCAATCAATTTTTTCAGCCAAATCTTTGGCGTTGCCATGTTTAAACAAACTGTGCTGCTTTGACAAAGCAAATTGGGAACAAGCGGATTTTTCACTGTCGGAAATCACAGGAACGCAGCCGCAAGCAATGGCCTCAATGCAAGTCATCCCTTCAACTTCAATGTCTGCCGCATGAACATACAAATCAGCAAAATTTAGCATGGAAATTTGTTGCTCACGATTGTATGGCCCAAGAAAAACGGGGTATATAGGCAATTTTTTTGCCATTTTCATGATTTGTCTTTTAATTGGCCCTCTTCCGCCAAGAATGAGTTGAATTTTGTCTTTATATTTGCTCTTTTTTATTGCCTTGATAAGCAAATCATATCTTTTTTCTCTTGAAAATCTTCCAACTGCAATTATCACAATTCTGTCTTTGAAAATGGCTGGCTTTTCTTCTGGCTTCATTTTGTATGCTTCGTCATAGCCGTTTGAAATGACGTGGAGGGTGGAGTTGAATTTGCGCCCTTCAAGTTGTTTCGCAACCATAAGTGATGGACAATGTATGTGCTTAACATAGCGATATGTTTGCCTATAAAATTTCCTCCAAAGGGAATAGTTTAAAGGCTGAAATTTGTTTAAATACAATGTGCAAGAGATGTTTTCTGGCAAAATGTGAAACGCAGCAGTGCAAGGAATGTTCATCTCTCTGCAAATTTTTATTGTGGTGTAACCAAGCCTAAATGGAAGATAAACATGCACAATGTCCGAGCCTTCAATTGCTTTTTTAATTGTTTCCTTGTTAGGCTGTGCAAGGCGGAAGCCCTGAGAGTTGATAATTTTGTTTATGAGTTTTCCGTAATACTTTTCTTTTAAAGCATAAGCGGAATTGTTTTCCTCATCAATAGCAAGAACTTTTACGATGTGTCCTTGTTTTACAAGACCATTGTATATTCTTTGAGCAGACACGCTTGTTCCATGCGTGGAAGAATAAAATTGGTCGGTTACTAATGTGATTACCATGTGTAATTTTTCCTTTTGAATGTGAATATGTTAACAAATTTCTTTGTAATTTTACTTAGTTGATAGTTCATAATAACATATTTTGCATCAAAATGCAAAAGAAAATTAAAAATTTTTAAATAAATTCATTATTTTTTCAGTTTTTTATGTGTTGTCACCTTTTGAAAGGTATGTGAGAACTGTGTCGCCATACTTTTTTTCGTCAAGAACTTCAAACATCGAATAGTTGAATTTATCCTCATAAGCATGCTCGCAAACCAAAATGCCGTCTGCTTTTAAAAGCCCTCTTTGGCTTATTATTGGCAAAATTTTGTCATATAGGCCACTTTTGTAAGGTGGGTCAAACAAAATCAAATCAAACTTTTCGTTTGTTGTTTGAACAAATTTTAAGGCATCACACTTAAAAACCTTGCTTTTGTCACCAAGCGAAGCTAAATTGGATTTTGTGAGGGCGGCGCTTCGGGCATCTTTGTCCACAAAAATCACGCTTTTTGCACCACGACTTAACGCCTCAATGCCAAGCGCTCCCGTGCCGCAGCAAAGGTCCAAAACCGCTTTTTCTGGCACAAAAAATTGTAGTTTAACAAAAAGGGCTTGTCTAACTTTGTCGGTGGTTGGCCTTATGTGGTCATACTTTTTTTCAATTAAGCGTCTGCCTTTAAATTTCCCAGCATCAATTCTCATAACACTATGATAACATCTTTTGGCCCAACAATTCAAGAGATTTTAATTCTTTTTCACCAAAATTGTTTTTCCGCGCATATTGTTGAAGCCTGTCAAAATTTCATAGGGGATTGTTTTGAGAATTTTGGCATGAGTTTCAGCGTTGTCCATAACGCAAACCTCATCGCCAACAGCAACTTTTTCGTCTGCCTCAACAAAGAAACAATCCATGCAAATGTTGCCCACAATTTTATATTTTCGGCCGTTTATGGAAACTGTTGTTTTGCCGCTTAAATTGCGTCTTAAACCGTCCGCATAGCCCATTCCAACAACGGCAAAAAGCCCATCTTTTGAAACCCTAAAATTTTTGCCATAGCCAATATATTCGCCTTTGTGGGCATAAAAAACCTTCAAAACAGTGGAATTTATTTTCATAACCGGCAAAAGAGAGGGCGCACCATAGCCATAAAGCCCAAGCCCAAGCCGCAAGATGTCATAATTTAAGTTGTGGCCATAAATCTCGCTTCCGCCAAACGAAACAAGCGGCGATTGAGTTATTTCTTTTTTGAGTTCCTCAAATTTTTTATAACAACTCCTCACTTGATGCTTTGTGGCAGTTCTTGGAAAATGGGTGTAGATGCTTTTGAGTTTGATGTCTTTTTCAAGCAAATAGCCATTCAGCATTTTTAAGGATAAGGGGCTTGAATTTCCAAATCTATTCATTCCGCAGTTAATTTTCAGATGCATTCCGTCAAGAAGTCCACTTTTAACGCACGCGCGGGCATCGTCTTCATTTTCAATCATCACTTCCAGCCCATATTTTTTGCACGCCTTAAAGTCAAACACTTTACTGCACACAATCACGCTCTTGTCGCAAATTTTTCGAATTTCTTTGCCTTCCTCAATGTTCACCACTCCAAAAGCGCACACGTGAGGGGCAATATGTGTCGCAATTTCTTTAATTCCATGCCCATAGGCGTTTGCTTTTAACATGGCGCAAATCTTTTTTTCTTTGAAGTGGCTAAGGTTGTGCAAAAGGGCGTCTAGGTCCAAAACTTTGAAATTATTCATAGTAAGTTATACATAAAATTTTTGTTTTTTGTGTTAATTCCTCTTACAACCCCGTTTTTTGTGTCGAATTTTGTAAAAATATGTCGAAATTGTGACGGCACTTTGGAAAAATCTTGTGTGAATTTTTGTAAAATCTAGTAAGGAGGCAATATGAACAAAGTTCCTAAGTTTACACTAAGAATTTCACCAAATTTGCACAAAAAAATCCAATATATGGCATCCTTCAATGGAAGAAGTAAAAATCGAGAAATTGAAGTTGCAATAAACCGCTATATTCGTGATTTTGAAAATCTGCACGGGACTATTGAAACAGAATTTGATATAGACGAATAATTTTTTTGTTATTTTGATTGACAAATAAAAAAGTGTATTGTATAATACATTAGTCTTTTGTCGCGGCAAAAAAACAAAACTTAATTTTTATGGATTGCTAGCTCAGTTGGTAGAGCATCTGACTCTTAATCAGGGGGTCCAGGGTTCGAGCCCCTGGCAATCCACCAAAAAAACTCCTCTGTTTTAAGGAGTTTTATTATTTTGTAAACTTGTTTGGAGGAGGGTTTATGAAGGAATATGAATGGTCGTTTAAGGTGAAGTCTATTTCGCCATTTTTGGAATATTGCAGGAAAAATGGATACAAGGAGTTTGAGCCGGTTAGCCAAAATCGCATTGTTTATCACAATCAAAACAACAGCCACATTATTGCGCGTTTAACCACCGACAAAGTTGGAACGCAAGAAAAAACGGTTTTTGATTTTAAAAATGTATCTAACAAAAACGAAAATTTGAAAATTTCAGACGAAACAGTTCCTTTGAAAGTTACAAAATCGAATTTGAAAGCCATACAATCAATTTTGGATGTCTTGGGCTTTTATGTTGCTGCGGACAATTATCGAACGAGACATGTTTTTGAAAAAGGCGATGTGAAGTTTGAAATTGATGACTACTCCAAGCCAAAAATGTGTGTTCTTGCCCTTGAAGGCGAAAAAAGTGCTGTTGAGAAGGCAAAAAAAGACATATTGTCAAAACTTGGCAACTTTTTGAAGTGAGACAATGAAAAATATTAATGCCAATCGATTGGCGTTTGATTGTGGGCGGCGAGGAAAGCGTTTGCTTTTGAAAAGTGCTTGCAGCCAAAAAATCCGCGATAGGCAGATAGTGGGCTTGGATGAGGCGCTTTTAAAACCAAATGTTGCTTTGAAATTAAACCTTCAAAACTTTGCGCGTTTGAGCCCCAAAGCAAAAAAACCATAGGTTTTTCTCTGGCAGAGAGAAGTTCAATTATTTTTGTCGTGAAATTTTCCCAGCCTTGTCCGCGATGTGAGTTCGCTTGTGCACGGCGCACGGTGAGAGAGGTGTTTAAAAGCAAAACGCCTTGTTTTGCCCAGCGTGTTAAGTCTCCGCTGCTGTTGCATTTGATGTTTAGGTCGCTTTCAATTTCTTTGTATATATTCACAAGAGAGGGTGGCAGTTCTGTGCCGTCTTGCACCGAAAAAGCAAGCCCGTGTGCCTGATGTGGCTCGTGATAGGGGTCTTGCCCAATAATCACAACTTTCACATCTTCAAATTTCACCAAGTTTAGTGCGGCAAAAATGTTCTCCATTGGCGGATATATGTCGCGGGAGGAGTATTCTTTTTCCAAAAATTCTTGAAGGTTTTTGAAATAGGGCTTATCAAATTCGTCTTTCAAAAGGGTTGCCCAATTTTTTGTTATTCTTATCATATGAACATTTTAACACACATTCTCTTTTTGTCAAAATGTTTTGAAAATAAAAAAGCACACGGTTGCCCGCGTGCTGCTGTTTTTAACTTTTATTTTGCTTTCTTTGCTTCATCTAACAATTTTGCAAAGTGTGCTTTCTTTCGATTTGCAGAGTTTTGGTGAATGATGTTTTCTCTTGCTGCGCTATCAAGCCTTGCTGCAAGAAGTTTGTAAGCCTCTTCTGCTTTTGTGACATCTTCTGCAAGGGCAGCCTTGAAGTTTTTAACATAGGTTTTAATTTCAGACTTCACAGAATTGTTTTTAACTCTTCTTTCCCTCTCAATCAACACTCTTTTCTTCGCTGATTTAATGTTTGCCATGTCTTTCTCCTTGATTT
>CANRFP010000047.1 GCA_947629895.1 uncultured Clostridia bacterium
GGTCATCAATGTCAATTTCAGGGTTATCAATAAGTGCCTGAACACCATTTATAACTTCGGTCAAATTGTGAGGTGGGATGTTTGTTGCCATGCCCACAGCAATGCCGTCTGCGCCATTCACCAAAAGGTTTGGAAATCTTGAAGGAAGAACAGTTGGCTGCATCAAAGTGTCATCAAAGTTTGGATACATGTCAACCGTTTCTTTTTCAATGTCTTGAAGCATAAGTCCGGCAATTTTGGAAAGTCTTGCTTCTGTGTAACGCATAGCAGCGGCAGGGTCTCCATCCACCGAGCCAAAGTTTCCGTGTCCGTCAACAAGAGGGTATCGAATTGAGAAGTCTTGCGCAAGACGAACTAAGGCGTCATAAATTGAACTGTCGCCATGAGGGTGATATTTACCCATAACTTCACCCACAATTCTCGCACTTTTTTTGTGGGGTTTGTCAAAGAAGTTGTTAAGTTCACCCATAGAATACAAAATTCTTCTGTGAACAGGCTTCAAGCCATCGCGAACGTCAGGAATTGCACGGCTGACATTCACCGCCATGGCATAGGCGATAAAGGACTTTTTCAACTCCCCAACAACTTCAATTGGTTGAACTTTTTCCTTTTCCAAAATTTCTCTCAAATTTTGTTTGTTTAATTCGTTGTCTTTTTTACTCATTTCTTTTCCCTACCTAATTTTTGTGTTCTTCAATCCACTTGTCAACAATTTTTCTGCCTCGTTGAATTTTGTAATCCATAACTTCTTCCACAGCGCTGTCACCAAAAATTCTTTTTATTTGGCTTGCACAAATCAAAACGTCTGCTGTTTCCTCAATTATGTTTTTCTTTATTTGTTCCAACTTTTCATCGTTTTCTTTTGATTTGTCATTTTTGGAATATCTAATAAACTTGCAAAGTTCTTTTGTGAGTTCGCTCATTTCCTCAATGCACATTCGCATTTCAGATTCTTCTCCCCAAGAGTCTTTAAACTTGTCAAAAGTTTCTTCGTAAAATTCACTGTTTAACATAACACCTCCTAAACATCAAGGTCGGTGACAAGGGTGGCGTTTTCTTCAATGAATTTTCTTCTAAGTTCAACATCTTCGCCCATAAGTTCGGTGAACACTCTGTCTGCCTCAATTGCATCTTCCATTGTTATTTTCAAAAGGATGCGGTGTTCTGGGTTCATTGTTGTTTCCCAAAGTTGCTCTGGGTTCATCTCGCCCAAACCTTTATATCGCTGCAAAGTTGTGCCCTTTCTGCCATTTTCATCAAACCACTTGTTGAGTTCATCATCTGTGTAGAAATAAAAATCTTCTTTCCCACGCGAAACCTTGTAAAGAGGTGGTTGGGCAGCATAAACGTGTCCATTTTCAATAAGTGGGCGCATAAAACGGAAAAAGAAAGTTAAAAGCAAAATTCTTATGTGTGAGCCGTCAACATCGGCATCGCTCATGCAGATGATTTTGTTGTAACGCAGTTTGCTTTCATCAAAATCGTTTCCTGTGCCAGCACCAAAAGCGGTTATCATTGCTCGAATTTCAGCATTTTCCAAAATTCTGTTAAGTCTTGCTTTTTCAACGTTCAAAATCTTTCCTCTAAGAGGAAGAATGGCTTGAAATCTTCTGTCTCTGCCCTGCTTTGCAGAGCCGCCAGCGGAATCTCCCTCCACGATGTATATTTCGCAAAGAGAGCTGTCTCTTTCAGAGCAGTCGGCAAGTTTTCCAGGAAGGGTGGTGCTTTCAAGCGCACCTTTTCTTCTTGTGAGTTCTCTTGCATTTCGTGCCGCATCACGAGCGCGCTGTGCAGTTATGGATTTCATGATAAGTTCTCTTGCCTCATTTGGGTGTTCTTCCAAATAATCGCCAAAAGCCTCTTGCATTGCCTTATACACAATTGTTCTCATTTCGCTGTTGCCAAGTTTGGTTTTTGTCTGCCCTTCAAATTGAGGCTCACGAAGTTTAACGGAAATAACAGCAGTTATTCCTTCGCGGCAATCTTCGCCCGAAAGTTTTTCCGTTTCTTTTATGATTTTGTTTTTAACGGCATAGTCATTGATAACTTTGGTTAGCGCATTTTTAAAGCCGTCAAGGTGAGTTCCGCCTTCCTCTGTGTTGATGTTGTTGGCGTAGGCATTTATGATTTCATTGTAGCTGTCGTTATATTGGAAACAAACCTCAATTTCGTTTATAACTTCGCCTTTTTCATTATGGTTGAATTTGTTGAAATAAACAGGGTAGGAAAGGAGTGTTTGTTTGTTTTGATTGAGATAGTTCACAAACTCCACAATTCCGCCCTTAAACTCAAACACATCTTTTCGCTCTTGCCCAACACGGCGGTCTTCAAGCGTGATAACCAAGCCCTTGTTCAAAAAGGCAATTTCACGGAAGCGGTTTTTGAGAGTGTCATAGTTAAAATCGGTTGTCTCAAAAATTTCGGCATCAGGGTAGAAGGTGATTGTTGTTCCGGTTCTGTCGGTGCTGCCAACAACTTTAAGAGGATACAACGCCTTGCCGCGAGCAAATTCCATTGTGTGATGTTTGCCATTTGGAAAGGGCGTTCACGCACGAAACGCCAACGCCATGCAAGCCGCCAGAAATTTTGTAGCCTTCGCCACCAAACTTTCCGCCAGCGTGCAATTTGGTTAAAACAACTTCAACGGCGCTTTTTCCTTCTTTGGCAATTATTCCGGTTGGAATGCCACGCCCGTTGTCGCAAACGGCACATGAGCCATCTTCGTTTATCACAACATCAATCTTGGTGCAGTAGCCAGCAAGAGCCTCATCAATAGAGTTGTCCACCACTTCTTGAACGAGGTGATGAAGCCCATGAACATCTGTTGAGCCAATATACATTCCAGGGCGCTTGCGGACAGGTTCAAGCCCTTCCAAAACTTGAATGTCACTTGCGTCATACTTCACGCTTTTTGTGAGTTTTTCTTTTTCTTCGGCGCTGTTTTCAGCGTCAACCAAGTTGGTTTTTACTTCTTCTTCATTTTCCATAATGCGAATATTCCCTCTATGTTATATAAATATACTATATTATAACATATATATAGGAAAAATCCAAGCGTTCAAACACAATATTTTGTAGTTTTTTTATTTTTTTTTAAAGAAAAAAGGGCTTGACAATTAAAATGTTTTGATGTATCATCAAAATATGAAAATAAAAAAGATAAAAAAATCTCTATCTCAACAAGAACAAGAAACTTTGTGCTTGATAAGAAAGTTTAACAGTGTGGAAAACTATGCTATTGGAAAGTTTAAATGGGTTCCAAGCGGCATGGATGAATATCGCTTTGTTTGGATTGAACCAAAGCCAAGAAGTGGAGAAAAAGCGGCAAAAAACAACAATTTTTACTTTTATTCTGAAAGAGATTATTCGGCTCTTAACACAAAGTTAAATGAGTTGTATTTTTTGCAGCCAAGACATGACAAATTTATTGAAGATAGGATAAGAAATTACAATTTTGACTTAACGCACGAAAACGAGGATTTTAAGCGAGATTTTGGGGCTGCTTTAAAAGAATTGAAGGCTGCGGTGGATGAGGAAAGCAAGGCATTAAAGCAAAATGTTGAAAAGGGTGAAAGTTTTTCAACTTTTGATTTGTATGAATTTTGGTTTGATAAATTGCAAAAATTTTCGCAAAAAGAGCCTTTTTTGCAAATGTACAGCACTCCAAAGGGCAAAAGTGTGTTTAACTACACAATTGCAACGCAATTCGCATATTTCGTGGCACGACATTGTAACATTTTCAACGATGTTGAGGAATTTAAAAATTTAATGCAATATATAAACACTTTCTTAAATCCACAAGATGGCTTTGCGAGACAAAGGTCACTTCGGGCAGTTGTTAGGGGCAGAGATTGGCGCCCAGTTGATGTTGAAAATATATATGCATCTGTGGATGTTTTGGCAAAATGGTGCAAAAATTCTGACGGAAAGATTGGTCCAATTGAAAAAGCCATCATTTTGCACAACGAAATCATAAGAATACAGCCATTCAGTGACGGAAATCACAGAACTGCACGGCTTTTGGCAAACACCTATTTGATGCACTGTGGAATGCCACCAATCCACATAGTCAATCAAGAGAGCAGAGATGAATATGACCGCGCCACAGACAGAGCAATAGAACAGCATGATTTAAATGAGGAAATTGAATATTTTGAAGAGGCAATTTCAACCGCTGCAAATCAACTTACAACCTCTTGTGAAAAACTTGAAGAAAAAAGCAAAACAAAATAAAAAAACTGCTTGCAACACAGCAGTTTTTTTGTTGGTTGCGAGGGTTGGATTTGAACCAACGACGCAAACGAGGTTATACTATGTATAAACCCTAGAAAAATAAAAAAAACTGCACATAACGCACAGTTTTTCATCTGGTTGCGAGGGTTGGATTTGAACCAACGACCTTCGGGTTATGAGCCCGACGAGCTTCCGAGCTGCTCTACCTCGCGTCATCATATTTATTTTAGTATATTATGTTCAATTTGTCAAGAGTTTGCATGAAAAAATTAAAAAAACACACAAAAATTGTGCGTTTTACATGAAAAGTATTGAAGATAGAAGCAATAACATGCTTGCATATAATGGAAGAATTGTGAACTTGTTTTCAACAAAATTGTTTAAAATTATGTGTCCGCAGAACACCAATCCGCCAAGCACAAACATGATATTTTGCATTTGAGTGGAGTAAAGCAAGGCGCACACGCATGCACCCAAAATTATGCCAACGCTCAAAAATTTAACAAAATTAAGCAAAATTATGCTAAAAAATCGATTTTTTTGGCCTTTTTTGTATGTTTTTTTGATTATTACATCCAAAAAAGTTAAGAACAATGCAATTGCAACGCCAAGAATTGCGCCAAGATAGGTTTCTTTTCCAATGTATAGCATTGCCACATAAATTGCGGCGGATGAAAGTAAAAAGCCAAGATATTTTATAAGTTTTGCCCATGTTTGTTTTTTTTCATCATCTTCAAACAATTTGTTTCTGAAAACAGAAAGCGAAAGTGGGGCGCAGGCGGCAGTTAGAAGCAAAGTGTAACCGGTGAAATTGTTTTTGTAAGTGGCTGTGATAAGCCCAGTGCAAACAAGAAGTGCCACGCCAAAGTTGTTTAAAAGATAGGCAAGTTTGTTGTCGTTAACAAAACAAACTGCCACAGCCATGCAGCCACACGCAACCATGAAACAAATCATTGAAATCATTAGCATAAATATATTTTAACCAAAATAAAAGATTTTGTCCAATAAAAAACGCATATTTTCATATGCGCTTAAAAAATTTTATTTTTAATGACTTCAAATTTTGGCTATTTGTTTGGCTTAAAGCCATCTTTTAAAGAAATTGTGCTGTTGAAAATCAAATTGTTTGGGGTGCTGTCTTTGTCAACGCAATAATAGCCTTTTCGCATAAATTGGAACTTGTCCTCTGGTTTTGCGTCTTTTAAAAAGTTTTCTGCCAAAGCGGTTGTTTCGGTGAGAGAATTTGGCTGCAACATATCTTCAATCTTAACGCCGTCCGCAAGTGCTTTTGCTGGGAATTTGTATTCATCTTTCACAAGATTTTTAAATTCACGAATTGTCACTTTAAAGCAGTTGTTTGCAGACACAAAATGGATTGTGCCTTTGCATTTAATTCCAGAGTTGTCTTGTCCGCTTTTGGTGTTTGGCAAATATTCGCACTCCAAATGGTCAATTTCGCCATTTTTGTTTAAAACTGCCTTGTTGCATTTTATGATGTAAGCACCTTTCAAGCGCACAATTCCGCCTTCAACAAGTCTGTTGTATTTTGGCGGTGGGTTGAGGCTGAAATCCTCTTTTTCAATGTATATTTCGTTGCTGAAAAGGCACTTGTGCTTGCCGGCAGCCTCATCATTTGGATTGTTTTCAATTTCGCACTCTTCGCTGCCAGAAAAATTGGTTATAACAACTTTTAATGGGTCAAGAACAACCATTGCACGCGTTGCAATCTTGTTTAAATCCTCACGCACATAATATTCCAAAGCGGAGTAAGGAACGGAAACTTCAATGGTGCTTCCCCAGCCAACAGACTTCACAAAATCTTTAACCGCTTTTGCTGTGTAGCCTCTTCGTCTAACGCCAACAAGGGTTGGAAATCTTGGGTCATCCCAGCCAGAAACATATCCGCCATTTACAAGTTGTTTCAAATATCTTTTTCCCGTCAAAACATTTTCAAGTACAATTCTTGAAAATTCTCTTTGTTTTGGCGCATATTTTTTGCCCCAGCCATGCTCCACAAACCACTCATAAACCACTCTATGGTCTTGAAAACCTTTGTCACACAAACTGTAAGTTGTGCCTTCCAAGCAATCTTCCATAGGGTGAACAAAATCATATTGAGGCCAGATGCACCATTTGTCGCCAACACGATAGTGATGATGCCTTGCAATTTTATACATAACGGGGTCACGCATATTGATGTTTGGGTGCGACATATCAATTTTCGCACGCAGCGTTTTGCTGCCGTCTGGATATTTTCCGTCACGCATTTCTCTGAAAAGTTTAAGGTTTTCCTCTGGCGTGCGGTTTCGATATGGGCTGTTTTTGCCCGGCTCTGTGAGTGTTCCACGCGTTGCAGAAACCTCTTCGGCGGAGAGTTCGCAAACATACGCATCGCCATTTTGTATCATTTTCTCGGCGATTTTGTATATCTCATCAAAATATGCTTCGCTTGCATACACAAATTTTGCCGGCTTAAAGCCAAGCCATTCAAGGTCTGCCATATAACTGTCTGCAAACTCGCCCTCTTCTTTAACGGGGTTGGAGTCATCCATTCTTAAAACAGTTCGTCCGCCAAACTTTTGCGCCGTTTCAAAATTTATTGTCCACGCTTTTGCATGCCCAATATACCAATATCCGCTTGGCTCAGGTGGGCAGCGGGTGACAACTTCTTTTGTTCGTCCTGCCTTGATGTCGGCAATGATTTCTTCCTCTAATTCGTTTTCTGGGACAATGCTGTCCACATCAATTCCATTTGCAAGTTTCATATTCTTCTCCTAATTATTATTTTAAAACAAAATAAAAAAAGATGTCAATTATTTGACATCACATTCAATTTTAATCTTTCTTTAAGTTTGGTTTTTATTCGCGAAAGGCTGTTATCAATGGATTTTTCAGTTATGTTCAGCCTTTCGGCAATTTCTTTGTAGGCATAGCCTTGCAAATATAATTTCAAAACTTTGAGTTCCAATTTTGAAAGACTTTGAATTATTGTGCGTTTCAAATTTTCAAAATTTTCTTTGTTTATTATGCTTTCGGCGGGAGTGGTTTCAAACACAAGTGCCATTGGCAAAATGTCTGGGGCGTCATTTTCGGAAAAACTTTGTATGGAAACAGCCTGAGAAAGTGGCTTGTTTTTATCGGAAGTTGCCTTTTTTATTGCTGTTTGAATTTGATGTTTTATGCAAATTATTGCAAAAGTTTTAAAAGATGTGTCCTTGTTTGCCTTAAAGCCCTTAACTGCCTTGTAAAAGCCAATCATTCCTTCTTGAATTAAGTCCTCCATTTCGCCGCCAACAATAAAATAGGAGCGGCTGATTTTCACGATAATGTCTTTATAGCGCTCAATCAGTTCTGTTTCAGCGGCTTCATCACCATTTTTTGCTTTTTCAATAAGTTCTTCGTCTGTCAAATTTTTTATCCTTTTATTTGGAATTTTCGCGTTGGCGGAGTATTTCATAAATTGCAATGCCGGCACTCACACTCGCGTTCAAAGAATTAACGCTTCCGTGTAGGGGAAGGGTGACAATTCCGTCACAATAAGTGCGCAAGGATTGTTTCATGCCATTTCCTTCGCTGCCAATAACAACGCCAATTGGTCCCGTTAACTTTTCTTCGTAGATGCTTTTTCCGCCAACTTCGCAGGCATAAATCCAAAGCCCTGCCGCTTTTAAGTCATCAATCGCATCTTTCAAATTTGCCACGCGGGCAATTTTCATGTTTGCAATTGCTCCGGCGCTTGTCCTCACAACAGTTTCATTCACTTGGCACGCACGCATTTTTGGAATGATTATTCCATCAACACCGGCGCACTCACAAGTTCTGATTATTGCGCCAAAATTGTGTGGGTCCTCAATTCCATCAAGCAGCACAACAAAAGCATGCTCGTTTTTCTTGTTTTGCAAAATTTCTGCAACAGAAGAATATTCAAAATCAACCGTTTCGGCAATATATCCCTGATGATGGGCGGTCACAGACTTGGTGTCCAGCACTTTTTTTGGCAAAAATTCTATCTTTAAGTTGTTTTTGCGTGCAAGAGCAATCACATCATCTTTTCGCGAGATGAAATTTTTGTCTATCATAATTTTGTTTATTGTTGTGCCATTTTTTATTGCTTCAACAACTTGATTCCTTCCTTCAATGTTCATAAAAAACCTCTATTCAACTGATTTTTTTAATATTTCTTCCAACTTTTGGGTGTTTGTCAAATATAAATAGCCCACAAGAGCTTCAAAACAGGTGGCTGCTTTGTAAGTTTTTTCATCACAGTTTTTGGCTGTGTGCTTTGGCTTGGCGTTTCTTGTTTTACGGACAATTTCCTTTTCGTCATCCGAAAGAGAGTCCATAATCTTTTCCAAAAATTGTGCTTGGGCGGCGGCGTTGCAGAACTTTTTTGCCCGCTCGTGATAATTTTCCATTTTAGTTTTTTCATGCTCCAAAACCCAAATTCTCACAAAGGCGGTGTGCACAGCATCGCCCAAAAACGCCAAAGCAAGAGGGGAAAGGTTTTCAATTTTCATTTTTTCTCCTAATTGTTGAACCTAAACACAATCACATCGCCGTCTTGAACAACATAGTCTTTGCCTTCCATTCTCACTTTGCCCTTCTCTTTTGCCTTCAAAACGCTGCCTGCTTCAATTAAATCGGCATAAGAGACAATTTCCGCTTTGATGAATCCTTTTTCAAAATCGGTGTGTATTTTCCCTGCGGCCTCTGGTGCTTTTGTGCCTTTGGTGATTGTCCAAGCGCGCACTTCTTTTTCGCCGGCAGTGAGATAACTCATAAGCCCCAAAAGGTCATAACTTGCCACAACAAGTTTTTCAAGTCCGCTTGTTTTTATGCCAAGTTCTTCTTTAAACAGGGCACGCTCTTCCTTTTCAAGTCCAACAATTTCTTCTTCAATTTTTGCGCACAAAACAACCACTTTTGCGCCTTCTTTTTGGGCTATTTCGCGCACGCTTTCAACATATTTGTTGTTTTCTTTTTCAATATCTTCTTCGCCAATGTTTGCCACATAAATCACAGGCTTGGCGGTGAGAAGAGCAAAGTTTTTCAAAAGCTTTCTTTCTTCTTCATTGAAAGGCAGTGTTCTTGCTTGTCCGCCAACTTCCAAAGTCTGTTTGATTCTGTTCATCATCTCAACTGCAAGCGTCAAAGATTTGTCCTTGTTTTGCCTTGCAATTTTTTCATTCTTTTCCAAAAATTTTGTCACTTGTTCAAGGTCGGCAAGGGCAAGTTCGGTTTCAATAACCTCAATGTCGCGTTTTGGGTCAATTGAGCCGCTCACATGGATTATTTTTTCATTTTCAAAACATCTCACCACGTGCACAATGGCATCAACTTCGCGGATGTGGCTTAAAAACTTGTTTCCAAGCCCTTCTCCATGACTTGCGCCAGCCACAAGCCCAGCAATGTCCACAAACTCAATGCTTGCAGGGGTGATTTTTTGCGTGTTATACATTTTTCCAAGAACTTCCAATCGCTCATCTGGAACGTCCACAATGCCAACATTTGGCTCAATGGTGCAAAAAGGATAGTTGGCACTT
>CANRFP010000048.1 GCA_947629895.1 uncultured Clostridia bacterium
AAGTAACGCACGGGCTTGTGGGCAGGCTTGCCATATACAACACCATGTTTGACCTTATTTGTGATTTGGGCGGGGCATTGATTGGAAGCTTCCTTACTTTTCTTTTGGAAAAAAGAAAAGTAAGCAAAAGAAAATCAATTAATTCAGCCAATGACGAAGCAACGAAAAACCAACTAATAGATGATTGAAAGAAATAAACGTTGCTGTCATTCTGAGCGAAGCGAAATATCTAATGGAAAAAAGAAAAGTAAGCAAAAGAAAATCAACTAATTCAGCCAATGACGAAGCAATGAAAAACTAACTAATAGATGATTGAAAGAAATAAACGTTGCTGTCATTCTGAGCGAAGCGAAGAATCTAAAGAATAACGATTATAGCGGTTGAGATCCTTCGGCTTCGCTCAGGATGACAAAAAGAGAAGTGATAGGATGACAAAAAGAGAAGTGATAGGATGACAAAAAGAGAAGTGATAGGATAACAAAAAGAGCGGTTGAGAGGATGACAGAGAAGGCAAAAAATAAGATAAGCGGCAATAAAATGCCGTTTTTTATTTATAATAATTTTATGTATTTCAATTATCACGCAAAAGTGAGGCGGCTTATTCAAAATGGCGAAGCGGTTTGTTATGAAATTTTGGATGTTTATCACAACATTTCGCCTTGTCTTTTAATTTATTTTAAAAACAATCCTCCAATGCCAATAAGGCAAAAGTGGTTTGACTATTACATTCTTTATCTTTCAAGTTTTGGCGTTTTTCCAAAGGATGACAAATAAAAAAAACAGCCATTTGGCTGTTAAAAGCAATTTGGATAGGCTTCTTTTAGGGCATCAACCTTTTCATAAATGTCGTCAAAATCGTGAATTTTAAGGCTCTTGTGCACTTTTTCGCGTTGCCACTGCTTTATGTTGTAGATATGAAATCCAAATGGAAGGAAAAACACAATTCCTTTGCAAAAATGCTTTACAACCGTGTCTGCCTTTATTTTTCTTTGCTCATTGAAGCGGAAAGGCATATATTTCTTTTTGCCATACTTGTTTAATGCGGTTTGGTCTGGCATAAGCATCTTCTTGCGATTTACCATATCTCGACATTTTTCAAAAAGCCCATCCTCTTTCACCCTTTTCATGTTAAGCACCAAAACGCCGGAATTGCAATAGGAAGGTCTTATCCAAAACCTGCCCATATAGTCTTTGCAAGCAACAAAATCATAGTCTGTCACATCCAAGTCATAAAGTTGCTTGATGTCGCTCACACACATTGTGTCTATGTCCATATATATTATTTTGTCGGGAATTTCTGGGATGAAATCAATCAAAAGCCTCAGCATCGCAAACGGTGTGTAGCCATTTTCGTGATTTTTTCCGTTGTGAAGGTGCTGCATATAAAGGTTGGTGACATCAAATTTCCTTGCTCGACTTTCTTTGTTTTTTTCTTTAACCATTTTGTCCAAAAGGGCAATTTGCTGCTGACTGAACGCGTTGAAATTTGGGTTTTCTTTTGTTAAATCCATTGTGAGAACAATTATGTCAAGCGCTTCATTTGTTTGCTTTGCAAGGCTTATCACGCACATCAAAAGCCCTTCAAAAATTTTTTTATTGCCGTTCCCACTGAAAACTATTGGTATCATAAAATCTCCTTTTTTCATAATACCATAAAAAATTTTTTAAGTCACGCAAAAACAACAAAAAATTTTAATCTAATCAGTTTTTGAAAGTGTTTTGACCACATATTCTGCAAATGCTTTTGCAACATTCGTTCCGGTGGTGAGTTTTGAGCCTTCAAAATAGGCGTTTGAGTTCACTTCACAAAGTTTGAAGCCGTTTTCATCAAACAAAACATCAACGCCGCAATAGTCTAGTTTAAGCACCTTTGCCGCTTTTTCGGCAATGGCTTGCGCTTCTTTTGGGATGTCAACTTTGTAGCCCTTTCCGCCAAGTGATAAATTCGATCGGAAGTCGGTTTCGCTTTTGCGCATGTAACCACATGTCATTTTTCCACCAATCACAATTATTCGCAAATCTCTTCCATAAGAATATGCAACATATCTTTGAAATAGGTGCGGGCGGCACTTCAATTTTTCCATGATTTCTTCAAGTTCTGCGCGGTTGTCAATTTTGTAAACAGAACTTCCAAGTGAGCCATAACTTGATTTCACAATTAAGGGATAGCCAAATTCTTTTTCAATTTTATCAACTTTTTCTTTTGGAATAACTGCATCTTTGTGAAAGCACAAGAGGCCGGGAATGGTTTTTGGCATTGGAATGTTGTGATTTGAGAGTGCAATAAAAGTGGACACTTTGTCATCGCAAGTTGCAATGGCCTTGGAAGAGTTAAAAAGCCTAAGCCCTGTTTTTTCCAAGATTTCGGAAATGTATTTGTCTTTATCTAAAAATATGCAAAAATCATATTTTGAAATTGCGCTTGAAAGGCTTCCATTTTCATTTATTTGGCAAAAAAAATCGCAATCAAAAACATCTAAGCCAACGCCAAGTTTTTTGAACTCGCGTTTCAAGTCTTTAATTTGAGCCATCCTGTTTTCATCAGCCCAATAAGCATTTTTAAGCACAAAACCTTTCATCTTTTGCCTCCGCCACAAAATTATACACTAAACGAGGAAAAAGAACAAATAAAAAAGTGTGATAAATAAAAAATAACTGCTCTCTTGCCCGAGAAAGCGCTGTTTTTGTTGACAAAATTTTTCTTAAATTTTAAAATATCAAATATGGGGGTTGTTATGAACAAAGATGAAGTGAAAATTTTGCAAGAGGTAAAAGAATTGTATTGTTTGCCGGTTACATTTAAGATATCTGGGGCGATTGGAAAAAATATTGATGAGGCAATAAAACACCTTTACCCAAAGGATAGTGAAGAGGACCAAAAAAAAGAAAAGATTAAAGAACTTGTAAAATCTGCTGATGCTGAGTTTAAAAAGAAAGGCATTTTGTTAAATTTGGATCAATACGAATCACAATCTGGGCTTTATATTCACGGAACATCAGAAAAATATGATAAACTGTTAGGCAAGTTTGTTTTAATTGTTAACGGTTCTCAAAAATCTTTAAAGATGGTGAAATTTGACAAAAAAAATGTCATCAGCATTTCTTTAAAGCCAACTGTGAGAGGTGAGCAAGTTAATATAACTTTTGTGGTGAAAAAATGGGATGAGGTTATTAAATATAAAAACTTTGCAAGCACACAGAATATTTGGGCGCAAAAGCATTTTATATGTTCCAACAATATTTACGACAAAAGTAACAGCAATCTAGACAAAAATCAGATTCGATTGGAAGATGAAAAAGATTATACTTTCTTAAACTCGGATTTTGATTTTAAAGGAAACAAGAGGAAATTTTATGTGGGCTTTGCCGATGTATTGAAAGACCCTAAGAACAAGTTTGAAGATAAGGACATTGCTTTGTTTGTGGAAAATCAAAGTGATGATTTTAAGATAATAGATTACTTTGAGTATAAAAAGGGGCAATGGCAAATCTACCAGCCTTTAAGTGACGTGTTACCAAGCAGATTAAAAGGCTTTCCAATAATAGAATATTTAAACAAAAACCAAGAATGGATAGAAAAGAAAAAAGAAGAGAAAGACCCGGAATCGAAAAAAAGCGAGAAAAAAAACAAAGATGAGAATGACATAAAAAATATAAAAAATTCTCTTGAACATGGAAGATATTACAATTATCCAAATGGAAGGAACATGTATGACTTGTTCTCAGATAATCGGCAAAAAAATGTGCTGGGCGAAAATGAACCCTCCAAGGTGGAGGAAGAAAAAGTTGAAGAAGCAGACAAAACGGTTTCTCAAATTTCACAAAAACCACACAACCAAGAGCTTGAAAGTTTTGCAAAATTTGGCAACGTGATTTTTTACGGTGTTCCGGGTTGCGGGAAAAGTTACTTCATCAAAGAATTGCTTAATGGCGTTGACTTGGAATATTATTCCAGAGTTTTGTTCCATCCAGAATATACTTATGCGGATTTTGTTGGGCAGTTGTTGCCAAAGAGAGAGAATAAAGAACTTGCATACCCTTTTGTTCCGGGCCCATTTACTGAAATATTAAACAAAGCCTTGCATGATGCTGAGCACGAATATTTTTTAATTATTGAAGAAATCAATCGCGGAAACGCACCACAAATTTTTGGCGATATTTTTCAGCTGTTGGACAGAGACTCTGAGGGAAATAGCGAATATTCAATTTATAATGCAGATATTTTGAAAATTCTAAATGAAAATGGTGGCAATTTTAAAGAGGTTAAAATCCCAAAAAATTTGATTATTTTTGCCACTATGAACACTTGCGACCAAAATGTTTTTGTGCTTGACACTGCCTTTAAGCGCAGGTGGAGAATGCACAGAATTGAAAACACTTTTGATGACATCAAAAACCATAAACACAAAGAACAAATTTACCACAAAATTGCCGATTTGAAAATTGGCGAAAAAGAGCTTGAATGGAGAGTTTTTGCCAAAGCAATAAATGAAGCGATTGTTGAGATTAATGACGGCTTTGAAGAGGATAAGCAGTTGGGAGTTTGGTTTGTAAGCGAGAAAGAACTTGAAGATGTTGATGCTTTTTCAGAAAAAGTGTTTATGTATCTGTGGAACGATGTTTTCAAGTTTGAAAGGGGCAGGCTTTTCAACACCAGAGAATACAAAACTTTGGATGAAGTTATAAAGGCTTTTTCAAAAACAACGGATGAAGAAATCACTGTGGGAGATGTGGAAAAAATTAACCTTAACAAGCGTTTCAATGTTTTTAATGAAAACATTTTGATGAAAATGTTGAAACTGTCTAAGGCATAAAGATAAAAGATGGCACAAATAGCGTTTAAAATTCCAATAGATAAAAAAGATATAGATTATATTGGCTTTGATCCGGAAACACAAAATTCTATATTTGTTTTTCCATGCCAATATTTTTCCAACTACAATGGCAAAACAATAACAATTAAAGATGTGACAAAAAATGAATATGAATCTTTGAAACGCGAGGCGAAAAAGATTTTAGACATAATTACAGAAAGTCAATTTGAGTTGCAAGAAGGGGAAAGCAGGAAGGGATATTTGCTTTATCAGGCTTTCCTTTGGATTTTGAGAGACTATTTGAAAAATGGCTATTTCAAAGAAACTCAAATTGAAACCAAGCCTTTTTCTGTCGGAAAAATAAATTGGAAAAAGACAGTTAAAACAAACAATATGCTGTTTGATAAAGACGATTTTATTTTTAGATATTTATATAAATTTAGGCGCAAAATTGATGAAAATCAAATAATCACCGAAATTTACAAATGTTGCCTGGCGTATGCGGTTGAAAATTTGGGTTGGTATTATGATTTGTATCACGTGGACCATTCTATTTTTAGCATCCAAAACAAAGAGGCGCGCGCTTTTATGATAACTTTCTTAAAACAAAGGTTGTCAAACAGTTTTTTAGATTATAAAAAACAAGTTATCCATTGTTTGCTTGATATTTTGCAGGAGCGTGAAAGCGGCCAAACCACAAAATATTTTTGCGCTAGCGAAAAAGAATTTGAATATGTGTTTGAAAAAATTGTGCTTAAAACGCTTGGAACGGAAAATGTAAAAGATTTTTATTCCCATGCATCCTATTTTTTAAATCAAAAGCAAGTTAGAGCCTCAAATTTGAGACCAGACACCATTCTAAGCGATAAGCGAACTGAAAAAGAGAAGACTGTTGATTATTTGGTTGTTATAGACTCAAAACATTACAACTTTGGCTATGGAAACAGGAGCGTTAAAGATTTGCCGCAATCTGCCGATGTTGTCAAACAAATAGGCTATGCAGAATACATCATAAACAACAAATTGCAAAGAGATGACGGCAAAATTTGGAAGGTGAAGTCAGCATTCTTACTTCCTTATTCAAAAAGTCATCAAACGGATGACATAGATGATGACACTTTTGAATATGTGGGATATGCCACAGATAACAATGGGGGCGAAACAAAAAGAGCAGAGAATATCTTTTTGGACAAAAAAGTGTATGTGTTTTTGGTGGATTTAAAAACGATAATAGATGTGTATTACAACAACGATAAAGTCAAGAAACGCCAACTGCAAGCAAAATTTTTAGACGCCATCATAAAGTGCATTTAAACAAGAAAAGCCCATTTTTTTTGGAAGTTGTCAAAAAATGTTTGATCAATTGTCTTTTTATTGCTAAATTTTTTAAAACAAATGAAAAATCGAAAAATGTTACGCCTATGGACTGAAAATAAAAACTGTCCAAGTAAAAATTGGTGCTTTAAAATGTTGTTTCAAAAATATAAAAATGACACTTTTTTGCCATTTAACAGTTCATGGAGACATTTCTATTGTTTTGCTGACGTGATTTCTTGTATTTTTTTTGCTAATTTTTGCTTGTGTTCTTATTGCTCTTGCGATTGTAGTACCACATGAGAGAATCGAATTTGGCTTTTTTGTTTGAAGTGGTAATTTCGCTTAAAATATCATCGATAATTTTGTTGAAAGCCTTGTTGTTAAGATTTTTTGCAAGGGTTTTTATGGTGTTGCTTGTTACAGACCTGTTGTTATATTTCACATTTCGCATTTTGGCATACATTGGCAAATAATCACAGACTATATGGTCATATTTTGCATAATCGTCTTTATTATACACGATGGAATTATGGTATTGGCAATACTTTGTGGCAAAAGAAAACAAATTGGTGCAGCCAATGTTTTTTGCAAGATCGTTGACGAGACTTTGGTCACCATCCTTTACTCTTTGGTCAAAATTAAGATCTTTGCAAATAAATTTAGCAAGTTGAGCGAGATTAATATTTTGTTTGTGCAAAGATAAATGGGTAGAATTTGTTACATCAATCAAAGAAATTTTCATTGCAACAATTTTCTCGTCATTATTTTGGGGATATTTATTTAAAACGTCCTTAATCAACCCATATTCTCCGCTTTTGCCATAAATTGGGTCGTTTTCCAGATCATAAAAGGCTTTGTCTAGGGTTTCGTTTGTTAAAGATTTATCCATTAACATTTTGTTTGTTTGTTCTTTTGTTCTTGGCATCTGAATAACCTCCATAAAGAATTGACAAAAATTGGGATAAAAATTTTTCTTAATTGAAACTTTTTTGAGGGGGGCAAGAAAATTTATATAAATTGGTGCAACCGAGCAGATTCGAACTGCTGACCTATCGCTTAGGAGAAAAGAAATTTGGTTGTTTTATCTTTTTTGGCGTCAATTTTGGCAATTTTAAGCAAAATTATTGTCAAAATTGGCCTTTTTCATTAAAATTTCACATCTACTTTCTTATCTTTAACTCAAACGCCATCAAATTTATGGTGGCGAAATGGTGACTTTCTGCCCGCTAATCTGCCCATGGTGACTTTTTGGTAGTTGAATTATTTAACGCGTTGACTTTCAACAAATCCTAGTAAATATAGGAATGCAGGAGCAGGGATTTTATAAATGCTCTTTTTGCCGTAATCAAACTTTCCAAAATCGTTTGCTCTTTTTGTTATTACCAAGCCTGGGAGTTTCTCGTTGCCTTCTTCAACAATTGCGTCTGTATTACTAATTTTTGATTGCTCTCGATATTTAACTTCAATTAAAATTGGTGGTAGTTTGACAGATTGCACCACAATATCAATTTCTTTTTCTTTTTTGGGTATGCGGAAATATCCTATTTCTGTACTATCATTATAGTAGAAAGATTTTATATGTTTATATACGGCAGTTTCAGCAATAACACCTAATTCTTCTGGATTATTTGTGATATCGTCTTTCATTAAGACGGCATTGCGCATCGCTGCATCGGCAATATAAATCTTATTTTGAGATTTCAGTATTTGTTTTGAACCTATGCTTATTGCAGGGCTAATATAAATTAAATTTGCACTTTCCAAATATTCAATATATCTTTCTACTGTTTTTCTGTTTACACCATCGAATTCTTTTGAAATAGTGTTTATATTAATGATGTTTGATGAGCTATAGCATAGATATAAGAATATTTTTTCAATATCGGTTATATTGCGTATGCCATAAATAGCCGGCAAATCTCTTTTTAATGCTTTGTCTACTATATCTTCCCTTAGAATCCTTTGAGCGTAAAAATCATCTTTACTTAAAGCTAATTCGGGGAATCCACCCACTTGTAAGTATCGCAAAAAAGGAATTTGCAAACAAGATAATTTGCTAAAGATTTCAGTTTGCTCCTGCGTAGATTTTAAATATAATTGTGTAGGTTTTATGTCTTTTGGTAAATCCGGGACATCTATTTTTAATAATTGGCAATATTCAAAAAAGGATAGGGTAGGAACATGTACAACTTTCCATCTTCCAAGTCCACTTTCAGATACTTTGTTTTGTAAAATTGGGCTTGCAGAACCGGTTGCCATGATTTTAATTTTGGGATTTTGGTCATATAAAATTTTCAACCAGCTATTCCAATCATCAGCATATTGAATTTCATCAAAGAAACAATAAATTTCATCTGACGATGATATATTGTTTCGATAAATTTCTAAAACCTTATCGAATTGATATAATTTTAATAAAGGATGATCAAAAGATACAAATATAATGTTTTTGGCTGGAATTCCATCGTTTATTAATTTGTCAATTACTTGGTACATTATTGTTGTTTTACCAGTTCTTCTTGCGCCACACAAAATAACAGAACGTCTAATGTCATTATTTAGAAGGGTTTTTAAAGCATCATAATATGCAAAACGCTTCATTTCTTTGACAAATTCTTTTTGAACAACACCTGTTTGCCACCAAGGATTATAAGAAAACAATAAATTTAATATGTTTTCAGTTGTAGCTAATTCCATAAAACCTCCTAACGATATTAACATTATAACACATTTTTATAAAAAATCAAACATTTTGGCAATCTTTCCGGGAAATATTGGTATTATAAGGGCAATCTTTCCGGGAAATATTGGTATTAGGCATTAAATTTTTCAAATTTTAACCAATTGTAAATATAATATATTTATTATTAATATTATCATCAAGTGAGCTATCATTATTGATTGTATCATTGTGATGATATAGTTGGGTTGTTATTAATATCTGATTCTGAAATAAGCAAGCAGCATTTTGTATTGGTCCTGTCCAAAACGGCAAGTTTCAATAAAATAGTTTCTTTCGTTATTCCATTCTTTAAGTCCGCGATAGTATAGCCATTTGTTCGCATCATCAATGTAAAATGGCACAATGTTGTTTTTTAAGCATTCTTTAAAGGCAATTAGCCTGCCAACACGCCCGTTGCCATCTTGGAAAGGGTGTATGGTTTCAAATCTATAATGGAATTCAACAATATCTTCAAAGGCCACTTTTTTAAGAGAGTTATACCAAGTAAGAAGTTTTTTCATTTCTTTTGCCACATTTTCTGGGGGAGTGGTTTCGATTCCGCCAACAGTGTTTGGCGCAACTTTGTATTGACCGGCGCCATAAGTTTTGGATTGTTCTGTGCCTTCCTTTAAGAAGTGATGCAGATTTTTTATAAGCGTTTCTGTCAATTCAGCGGTGGCGAAAT
>CANRFP010000049.1 GCA_947629895.1 uncultured Clostridia bacterium
TGACATCAAAACAAGGTCTAAGCCCGCTTTGTCGGCTTCATCTTGCGCGCTATCTTTGGATAAAACGCCAAGTTGCTCTCCGTTTTCGCCAATAAGCCTAACTTCTTTGGCTGTGATTTGGTTGTTGATTAACAGTTCTTTAAAAATTGTCGTAATCTCCTTTATAAAAAATTTGGTAGGACGAGAAGCCCCACCAAATAATAAAAACCATTAAAATTTTTATAAATTTGTGACCAAATCAAAACGAAATTCGATTGGTGAGAAGGGAACTTCTACTTTCTTACTGCCATATCTTAACACAAACAAACAAGCCTTGTCAACTGTTTTTTTTATTTTTTTTAAGTTTATTGAAAATATTTTTCAAGAACATAATTGGCGTTGTTTCAAATATGCTTGCGGTTTTCATGACAATATTAACGCAATTTTCCACCGCATAGCCCTTCATTATTGCCTTGCCAAAGATGGTTAAGCCGGCAATTAAGGAACTTACAAGGCACGTGACAATGAAGTATAGGTTGGAATTATATAGATGCATATTCACAACCAAACTCACCCCGCCTGCGCCGCTTAAAATTCCGCAAATGTCGCCCACAACATCTCCACAAAAGGAAGAAACTTTGTTTGTGTTTTTGCAAAAATAAACTGCGGTGTTGTAGCCCTTTTGATTTTTAAACTTGTCCAGCCGCCTGTAATCAAGCGAAGTGACGGCAATGCCAATCATATCAAAAATTGCGCTGACAACAATGAAGAACACAATGACAAAAAGCGACAAGCACACGGGCAGCGAAGGAAACAAACTTTGAGACACCACGCTGAAAACAATTGAAAGCGCAATTGACAGCACAAAAATCCTTACAGACCAATTTAGATTGCTCTTTTTCATATATTGTATTATATTTTTCAGTTTGCTTGGTTATTATATTTTTTCAAGCGTTTTATTTTCCGCTTCCGTCTGTTCCTGCCAAATCTCTGTCGGATTTTAAAAGAGTTTCAACAATTCTGTTGGAAAGTGACTCGTGAAGGGCATAATCAATGTCCTCTTTTCTGCTGCTTAAATATTTAACTTTTTCTGTGTTTAATTCTTGTTTTGTGATGCCTATTTGTGATAAGCCTTCCAATTCTTCATCGCTGCATTTGATATAAGTTTCATTTATCACAATTCCAGAGTTTGTCATGTATTCGGCTGAATAATTTAATGCTCGAAACACCAGCTCTTGATAACGTTTTTGTGGAATCACATAATGCAAAATTCCGCTTAATTGTTTTCGCCAATTTAAGCCAGACATCATTGTTGGAAATTCACCTCTATAAAATGGACGATGCTCAAAATTTCTGACATTTAAAGAATTTTGCATGTTTTTCTCAACCATTTGGTCATGTGTTGTATAAGCGGAAAGAAATTCAGTCATTTTTTGAAAGAGAACTCTTGTTGTTGTGCAAACCTTTATAAATTGGTCATCAAACAACATAGAATTGTTTACATCGTTCCAAAGCTTGGTTGGGATGATTAATTCTTTTCGAGTTGGGAAATAAATTTGTGCATATTTTTCAATGGAAGCGCAAATAATGGAAACAGCCACGTCCATTTTGGAATGACATGAACGGAAATCTTCAAATTTAATTGTTCTTAAAATAGGTTTCGCTGCTTCAAAGCCATCTATTTGATGCAGTGTTGTGTTCATGATTTTTAACGCACTTTCTTTGTTTTCATTTAAAAATTTGAAAGCGGTTTTCAACTGTTCAGTTGAAGCAGGCAAAAATTCATCTCCACGTAAAGAATAATACACAAAATTTAGCGTTGACACAAAATCACACATCAATTTAAAATCAATTTTATCAAGCTCCCTGCCAAAAGTTTGATAACCCTTAATAAACTCATCAATGTTGCATATATTTGCAAATTTTTTCCCATTTTGTTCGTCATAAATATATTTATATCTTGTTAATAGTTCAACAATTGGGTCATCACTGTCTGCACATTCAATCTCTGCTTGGCGCATGAGTTCTTCAATTCTTTCATCAGTTATTGCATTTGCTCTTTCAAAAGAATTTTTTGCCTTTTGTGGCTTTTCTTTCACAAAGTCAAGTAAAGCCTGCAAAGTTGCTTCTGCCCTTTCCTTTTCATCGTGCGACAACTTTTTAAGAGCCGATTCCACTTCTGAAAATTCTGGAGAATTTGTGTTGCCTTCATGTTGTATGGTTATGCTGTGAGTTCTAGGCTTTCTCTCTTTTTTCTGATTACCATTCACAACATCATGCAACTTTTCAATGGCATCGTTCTCTTCAACTTTGCCAAAAAATTGTGCAGTGTTGGAAGCAATGTATGTTACCAAATTTTTTCCATTTGGATGTTCTGCTTGGATGAATTTTGCGGCTTTAAAAATGAAATCAACATATTTTGGATTTGCGTTTAAAATGTTGAAGTCGCCCATAAGCGCAAGTGCGTTTTCTGCGCCAACAGCCGAAAGCAAAACATCTTTAACAATGTTTAGTCCTTCAATTTTTTCAGCTTTTAAACCGTCAATTTTGTCAAGTTGTTTAAAATCATAACATATTTTTTCAACTTGTTTTTTCACATAATCTGGCTCAACAACAAGCCCGGTTTCTTCAAGCAATTCGGTTAAAACAACAGCGTAAAAATCTTCAAAATCTTGTGTTTTTTTAGGGTCACAAGAAACAATGGATGGCTTTTTGATTATCTCTTGTGCAAGTTCTGCTTTTGTCAAATATCCCGTTTCCACAAACCTTTTCTCTAATGCAGAAATATTCTCAGCAATCATCACAGGGTTTTGAAGCAAAATTGTTGGATATGTTCTAAAAAATTCGCTCAAATCTTTGCTTGTTGCCTTGTCATATGCCTTCAAAGCATCTCCAAGAGTGTTGATTAACGGCTGAACATTTTTTTGCCTATACAAACTTATAAGAGTTGAAACTTGCAAAACTTCTTGAACATCTTTCAATGAAAACAATTTGAAGTTTTTTGGCTCAGCACCACCCTCTTTGTAAAAAGGATTTTCATACACTTTTCCAATAATCCCATGCAGCATAGTGTTAAATTTGTCAAGTTTCATGCCCTTTAAGTTTGTTAATGTAACCCATTTTATTGGGTCAATTCCAAACAATTTTGCTCGCTTTAAAATTGGATAAAAATCCTTTGGCAAAGCAGTTTCATCATTTTGAGTTTTGTTTATGATAAAATCAATAAGTTTTTTAACCATTTTGCGTGCTTCTTGGCGCCTTTCAGAAACATCAATGCAAGATAAACGCTTTAAAAACTTCTTTTTATCCTCTTCAGTGAAGTTTTCAATTCTATTATAAATTTCAATTTTGCGTTCTTCATCTGTTTGTCCAACAATTGGCTCATATCCAAGTTCCTTAAAAATTTGTGGCCGAAAAATAAGGGCATACAAGCCTTTTTCGCTTGAGAAAAACCCTTTGTTGTCCTCGTCAAGATTGGCAAGATTTTGAACCGTTTGAGAAATCTGCTCAATTTTTTCTGAAGGGCAGTTTGCAATAATCATGGAAATATATTTTCTTGTTTCCTCATCGGAAAGATAAAAATTTTCTTCAAACAATTTCTTAAAGTCGTCAACAAAAAGGCTGAGCATTTCATCTTCGTTGCAAAATTCGTCAATTTCTTCCCAAGAGAGCAAATCTTTTTTTGTGAAATCTATTTTTTTTATTTTTTCGCTTTTGGCCATGAAAAAACCTCCATATCTGCCTCATTTTATCACACATATGGAGGTTTGTCAATATTAAATTTTTGACATTATTTGGTCTGTTTCGTCTTGAATAATGCACTTCAATTCGGAAATAAGTTCTGGCAACTTCACAAAAAACTTCTCGCCGCTTTCCCGCATTGTTATTTCCGCTTCACCATTTGCAATGGTTTTTGGGCTGATAACAACCCTGATTGGCACGCCCATAAGTTCACTGTCAGTAAGTTTTATGCCGGCAGAGACGTTTCGTTCATCATAAAGCACTTCAATGCCACTCTCTTGCATGCTTTTGTAAAACTCTTCCGCAACAGCCGAAACGTTTTCGTCATCCATTCTAAGAGGGCAAAGATGAACCTGCCAAGGCGCAATTGTCATTGGCCAAACAAGGCCCTTATCATCGCCTTTTTCCTCAATTATGCTTGCAAGAGACCTTCCCACTCCAATTCCATAGCAGCCCATGATTGGCTCTCTTGCAACGCCGTCTGCCATGTTCACTTTCATTCCCATAGCCTTTGTGTAACGCGTGCCAAGTTGGAAGATGTTTCCAATTTCAATGCCTCTTGTGAGAGTTAATTTTTCGCCACAATGAACGCAAGTTTGCCCCTCTTTAACAAGTGCAATGTCCACAAATTCAACATTTGGCAAATCGCGTTGCATAGAAACATTTTTGATGTGAAAATCCGCTTTATTTGCTCCCGTGACAAAACTTCCCAAATTTTTTAGGGATTTGTCAAAGAACACATGGCTGCCCTCTGGCAAATTTAAATTCAAACATCCAATATTTCCGGCTGGCAAGCCAAATTTATCTGTGTCCATGATTGAAAGTTCGCTTCTGACAAGTTTTTGAAGTTTCAATTCGTTGATTTCGCAGTCCCCGCGCAAAAAAGCCACAACGGCGCTTCCGTCAGTGTCGGCAGTGTAGCAAACTGCTTTTGCTGTGTGAGTTTTGTCAGTTTCCAAAAAGGCGCAAACCTCATCAATGGAGTGTGCGTTTCCTGTGAAAACTTCTTCCATTTCGCCTGTTTGAGTGCTGTCGTTTTCCTCGCAAACGCTCACGGCAACTTCCATGTTGCTTGAATAGTGGCATTTTGGACAAATAACCAAACTGTCCTCGCCGGCAGGTGTGACAGCCATATATTCGTGCGAAACTTTGCCGCCCATCATGCCGTTGTCGCCCTCAACCACAACAAAATTTTGAAAGCCTATGCGTTTGTAAATGCGAACATAGGCATCATAAACTTTTTTGTAATAAGAATCCAAATCTTCTTGCGTTGCGTGGAAAGAATAGGCGTCTTTCATTGTGAATTCTCTTGCCCGAATAAGCCCGCCCCTTGCACGTGGTTCATCGCGGAACTTTGTTTGAATTTGATAAACCATAAGAGGCAAATCCTCATGGCTTGGCACATTGTTCATGGCGGTGAACACTGCCGCCTCTTCATGCGTCATTCCAAGCACCATATCATGCCCGGCGCGGTCTTTAAGGCGTGCCATTTCGCTTTTGATTGAACTGTATCTTCCGCTCATGTCCCAAAGTTCACGAGGCATAACCACAGGAAACAGCACTTCCTGTCCGCCCACTTTGTTCATTTCGTCACGGATGATGTCTTGTATTTTCAAACTTACCCTTTGGGCTGGTGGCAAAAGAGAAAAAATTCCTGCGCTGATTTGCTTTATGTAGCCAGCACGCAAAAGCAATATATGACTTTTAAGGTTTGCCCCGTTTGGAGTTTCCTTAACCCTTGTTCCAAGCAATTTTCCAAGTTTCATACTTCCTCCTCCTGTTCCAAATCTTTCTTAATTTGATAAAGTTTTCCTGTTGTTTTTTTAAGTTCTTCCTGTGCAAATTTTGAAAGTTCACTTGCCCTCTCAAAAAGTTTTTGAGCCTCAGCAAGCGGGAGGTTTCCGTTTTCAAGTTTAACAATTATTTCTTCAATTTCTTTTATCGCATCTTCATATGTCATTTTTTCTTCTCCTTAATTTCAGCCAAAATTTGACCGTCAATCATATTTATTTCAATTTCGCTTCCCAAAATTTCCGACAATTTTGAAATAGGTTTTCCTTTTTCCTCTATTTTAGCATATCCCAGCCGCAAAATGTCAAGCGGATTGAGTTTATCAAGGCGTGCAAGTTTAAGTTTCAGCTCAAAATCGGCTTTTGTGACAAAATTTTCCAATTTTCCCCCAAGGGATAACTTCAATTTCTCAAGTTTTGCCTGCCTATCTTCGCAAAAATCCTCCATAAAACTTACAAGCAACCTTTTGTCGTTTTGAAATTGGAAGTTTTTGTCCGCAACATAGTCATCAAGCAGCCTCGAAACCCTGCCAACATCTTTTTTGAGAGCGGCAAACACGTTTTTTGTGTCCTTTGTTAAAAGTTCTGCGGCCGCACTTGGCGTTGGCGCGCGAAGGTCAGAAACAAAGTCAATTATTGTGAAGTCCGTTTCATGCCCAACAGCCGAAACAATGGGCTTTTGACACTCAAATGTTGCCCTTGCCACAATTTCGGTGTTATATGCCGAAAGGTCCTCCAAACTGCCGCCACCTCTTGCAACCACAACCACATCCACTCCGTCATAGTGCGAAAAAAATTGGATGCCTTTTGCAATTTCATATTCAGCGCCATTGCCCTGAACTTTTGTGTCGAACAAAACGATGTCAATTTGCGGGTCTCTACGCCAAGAAACATTTTTTATATCTTGAATAACTGCCCCATCTTTTGATGTCACAACCCCAATTCTTTTCACCACGCTGGGGATTTGTTTTTTGTGTGCAACATCAAAAAGCCCTTCTTTTTCAAGTTTGTTTTTAAGTTCAACAAAGCGTTGATACAAAATGCCTTCGCCATAAGGCTCAACTTTGTTAACAACAAAATTAAAACGCCCAGATTTTGTGTAGAAGTTTGGCGAGCCCGTTAAAACAACTTGTTTGCCTTCGCTCACTTCCTCCATAATTTGCGGCAAAAAAGTGACACAAGGCAAAGTGCTTTCCTCGTCTTTAAGTGAAAAATATGTTGCTTGTTTGCTTTTTGAAACGCCAAAAACTTCTCCAACAATTTTGATGTTATGGAGAAGTTCCTCGCTGTTAAAGATGTCCTTAACAATGTTATTGAATTTTGTAACAGTTATAATATAATTAGCCATTTTCGTTTAGTATTGCCGACAGCACTCCATTTATAAATTTTTTGGATTTTTCGGTGCTGTATAGTTTTGAAAGTTCCAAAGCCTCGTTAATTGCAACCGCTTTTGGTGTGTTGCAATACAAAATTTCGGTCAAAGCAAGATAAATAAGCGCAAGGTCAATCTTGAAAACTCGGTTATACTCAAAATTTTTAAGATGTTTTTCAATTTGAGTTTTAAGTTCTTCTTTGTGAGAGTTAAAACTTTGCATAATCAAATTGAAAAATTGTTCATCCTCCTCTTTTTTGAGATTGGTTAAATTTTCTTTTGAAAGAAGTGGGTCACATTCATGAAACAATCCTTCAAAAATAAGTTTAAAGGCATTTTCTCTTGCATTTTTACGCATCTTGAACCTCTGCATCGCATTCTACTTGCAAAACATGGATGTTTATTTTAAGTGGCTTTAATGCCACCATTGTTGCAAGCGAATTTCTTATGTTTTCTTGCACGCGATAGGCAATGTCTGGCACGCTGACACCAATGTAAACGTTGATGTAAACGTCAACCGTGAGCGCTCCGTTTTTTTCAAACTTAATTTCAACACCGTCATCATATTTGTTGAAAAGTTTTTTAAACCACGGGCGGCTTGAATTTGTGACGCTTTGCACCCCGTTTATTTCTTTGGCTGCAAGATTTATGATTGAAACCAATATTTTTCTGTCAAGCGTAATTTTTCCGTTATTTGCTTGTTCTGTTTTTGTTGTCATTTTTTGATGCTCCTTAAAGTATATAACTTATTTTAGCACATTTTAAAGAGATTTGCAAACTATTGCACAGAAAATATTACAATATTTCTAACTTGTGTTTTAAGTTCGTCAACAATGATGGCACAAATCTTGTCCACTTCGTTTTGTGTGAGGCTCAAAGCCTTAACAACCACATTGATTTTGTTGTCGGTTATTGAAATCACGCAATCGGAATATCCCTGTGCGCGGATAAGCCCCTCAACAACAAGTTCCTTTTCCATATTTTTCATCAAATCCATTTTTGCATCTTCTGCTGCCTTTTTGGCGGTTTCTGAGGATGAAGCACTGTCTATTATTGCATCATAATACAAAAGTTCTTGGTCTCTGGTGCTTTGTCTATCGTTTTTGTAAGAACTGAAATAACTTGTTGTTGTCACTTCTGTGTTGGTTTGTTTAACCGAGTTGTTTAAAACAATGTTAAGATAACCCGTAACCCCCAAAAGCACAACCATAAGTGTTAAAATAATGATTTTTGTTTTCTTTTTCATATTAAACTCCTTTTATGATAAGATTGTTATGTTTTCACTTTCAATTTGCAAGATTGTTTCTGCCGCTTCTAAAATTTTCATTTTCACACTAAAATTTTCCGAGCCCTTTGCAACTATCACCACCCCCTTTATCTCTGGATAAAATTTTTTCTCCACCACAGGCTTGTCCCCAACCGTTAGCACCTTTTCCGATGTCACCGTGATTTCCTGTCCGCCAACAATGCTTGTTTTGGTTTCTTTGTCGGTGGCGTATTCATATGAAAAGCCGCCTTCAAGGCATATCAGCACGCTCACACTTCCAACGCCAGAGATTTTTGCTAATACACTTTCAAGTTTATTTTCAAGGTCGTTTACATATTCCACAGCGCTGGTGTAATCTTCTGTCGAAGTAATGGCGTTTTGCTCGCTTTGTGTCGAAGGCTTTTTAAAGTTCACTGCAAAGTAAAAAACGCAAATCACAAGTCCAATCGCAACAGCCAAATAGATATGAAAATGTTTGATTTGTTTGCATTTATCATAAAACGCTTTTAATTTATTCATCAAATTTCACCTCCACATTTTTCAAAAGGTCATAATCTTCAATCAAGTCCAAAATTTTAAGTTTTGCACTCACCTTATCTTTATTTTTGAAATTTGGCAAAAATTCAATATCGCGTAAATCGACAAAACATGAGTAAATTTCCAAATTTTCTGCAAAGATGTTTGCGTTTATCGAAACAATAACATTCTTTAAGCCCGCATCTTGAATTGAGTTAGACAAATCTTCTTGAAGGGCATTTAGTTTGTCCAGATTTACTTGTTCAAGATAGTTTTCTTGCAAATTTGTTTGCGAGCCGAAATACTTTGAAAAGTCAAAATCTTTTCCAAACAATTTTGGAAGAGGCATGATGATAACAAGCAGGATGCAGAAGGAAAACATGGCTTTGGTGTATTTGTTAATCTGCCCTTCCGGAAGCACAAATTCTGAAAGCACACTTAAAAGAATCATGCATGTTATGCTTAACAGCCAAGAGGAAACTGCACTCACAAAATCACCTCCTTAAACCAAGTTTGCGCTGGCACAAATCAGCCCCGTAAGCACCAAATACATAAACGAAATTGCCACAAGCAGC
>CANRFP010000050.1 GCA_947629895.1 uncultured Clostridia bacterium
ATAATGCACGTCAAGACCAAGTTCCTTTGCTCTTTTTTGTGCAAATTTGATGTGATTTTCGTCCAAATCAATGCCATAAACCTCACAATTTGGATAAAACTTCTTAATCATATTTGTGAAAAGCCCGCCGCCGCAACCAACTTCAAGCACTTTCATGCCATTTTTAACTTTCAGTAGCTTAAACCACAAATTTTTGTTCTCGTCATTAAATTTTTCTGCTCTTGAAAAATACAAAAGTTCGGTTGATTGAATTTTTTTCGACCAAAAATCATTCATGTGGACCTCCAAAATCAAAATTATTTTTTCAATTTGAAACCATCTTTAAAGGCGTTTCCAACCCTTTCACCAATTTTATAATAGCCATGAGTGTATGGGTCAAAAGCGATTGCATCAAGTTTTGCAATGTCAACTTGGCCATTAGTTAAAACATTTTCGTCAGCAGAAACATTAACAACTTTTCCAACCACGCCGCAGCCAAATTGCGCATCTTGATATTCCACAAATTCGCATTCTAAGCAAATTGGAAATTCATTCACAATTGGCGCATCAACCTTTTTGGATTTTGATGCTGTCATTCCGCTTTTTTCAAATTTGTTTGGAGTGTTGTTTGCAGAAATCACGCCAAAATAATCCGCCTCCACAACATGCTTAGCATCGGCAATGCTAACAGTGAAAGCCTTCCTCTTTTTTATGTTTTGAACCGTTTTGTGATTTTCTGACAAATTCAAAACCACATAATCTCGCTCCAACATCATGCCCCAAGCGGCGTTCATAACATCCACGCTGTTGTCATCATTGTAAGTTGCCACCATAAGCACAGGCATTGGAAAAATTGCCTCAGTTGTTTTAATTTTCTTTTTCATATAAACCTCCTATTTTTTATCTTGCACCAAAACCGCCACCGCCAGAGCCGCCACCAGATGAGCCACCACCGCCAGAGAATCCGCCGCCATCAAACGAAGAACCTCCACCGCCCAAGTGTGTGCCTGAACTTCTTGCAAAATTATCAATCTTGCTTGTTTTTTCATCCAAATCATTTAAAACCACGGAAAGAAGAACAAGGTCTCCAATAGAGCCTCCACCACTTGCAACCCATTCAGGAATTTCAAGTGGTATGTTTTCAAATTTTTTAATCCAAACATCAGTCAGCCCAAAAGAATAGGCATAAGGCAAAACGTCAAAGAAGAGGTTTGGATTTTCCTCTGCAAACATTTTTAGCCTCTCAACTTCGCACATTTCAATGTATTTCTTAAAGCCCAAGGCCCTTCCTTTTGCCACAGCGCCCTCTTTTGTGTATTTGCATTCAACAGAAAGCAAAAATCCAATCGGCAAAAGAAGAATAAATGCAACAATGAAAAGGAAATATCCGTCAATGAACGAAAAGCCCAGCACTAAATAATACCACAAAACCATTGCAGACAAAAGGGCATACATTACCAATTTGAAAGGCAACATATTTTTTTTGCACATAATAATGGAAAAAAGAAACAAAACCGCTTCAATTTCTGCTGCACCTGTCCAAAACGTCATTGAGGCAAAACCAAAGAAATATTGATGTGCAAATATCAAACAATATCCTATCCCCAAACACAATACAATCGCTGCAATTCTAAGCCACTTACGCACAGTTTGACTTCTTTTATCATAAAGAAACTCATTTGCTTTTTTCTCTTCATCATTGCAAATAGTTCTTGCTTTTGAAGCCTTTTCAATCATTTCAAGAGGTGGCATATCATCAAATTCAGAAAGTTTAACCGAGCTCTTTCCTTCAAAGAAATAATCGTAAACACCTTTCAAAGTGGTGTAATTTTCTTCATTGGAAATAGGTGTTCTAAGAGCGGTGATTTCAACATCATCATTCTCCAATTTCTTCAGTGAAACATAACCCTTATTTGCCAAAATAATAAGATAGGAAATCAAATTTTTGTTTCCACAAGTGCCATTCACAAAAAAGTCGGCAGAATATGGGTTTAATCCTTCTGGCGTGATAACCTCAACAGGAACTGCAAGTTTTCGATTTTGAGCAAAGCAAAAGAAATACACCAAAGCAATCGCCACAGCCAAAAGTGAAACACATAGTGCAATCAAACAATGCAAAGAGAAGTTTGCTCCAGCCGTAAAAGTGCCATCTTTATAAACAGCGCGAAGTGTAATGCCTTCAAAAGGCTTCAGCTGGTCAAGAGTGCCTGACACAATGTAATTTGATTCATCATAACTGTGAGTGAGAGTTGTGGTTAAACCCGCTTTTCCATAATAAACGGAAATATTTTCAGCAGCAACCTTTGGAAGTTCAATAGAAAAGGTGATGTTGGTTATTGTCATTGGGCTTGCAGTTCCAACAATGTTAAAATAAAGGTCATCAAAGCCACTGTTGTTGTCCTTGCCGCAGTCATATGTGTAACTTATTTGATAGTGTCGCGTTTCGCCTTTTGTGAAATAACCTGTGGAACATTTCAGTCCAAAAGTCAAATATCCGGTTTGCTCATTAGAATACAAATGGAACTCTTCATCTTTCCAGCCATTTCCTTTTGCATTTTGTATTCTGGCAATATAAAGTTTTTTATCAACATTTGCGCCGTCACTTCTATAGTTGTAGCCAGCATAAGGAATAAATCTCACAACTTCGCTAAGCCCACTTTCGTTGAACGTGACATCAAAAGTTTCTGTCACATCATATTTGTTCTCAAGGGAAGCTTTTGTTTTTATGTCCAAATTTGAAATGGACACAATTTCGCTGGCAGCCGGCTCATTTTCAGCAATGTCTGTAACTGATGATAGTTGAAAAAACATAACAGCAAAGATTACTGATAAAATAAGTGCCATAATCCCAAATCGGTTGTCGCTTTTTTTATATTTCATTTATTAAAACTCCACCTTAACCGCTTTGCGTTCTTCGGTGTTGTCAACCTCAAAAAGAGTTCTCTTTTTAAACTTAAACATTTTTGCAACCAAATTGCTTGGGAAAGATTCCACTTTTGTGTTAAAGTTTTTAACCGTTGCATTGTAAAATCTTCTTGAATTTGCAATTTCAGTTTCAAGATTTGTCAGTTGCCTTTGCAAGTCAACAAAATTTGTGTTGGCTTTCAAATCTGGATAGTTTTCAGCAAGAGCAAAAATGCTTTTAAGTGCGCCCGTAAGAACATTGTCTGCGGCAGCCTTTTCCTCATCGCTGCCAGCCGAAACCGCTGCATTGCGCGCTTTTATAACCCTTTCCAAAGTTTCCTTCTCGTGTTTTGCATAACCTTTCACAGTTTCAACGATGTTTGGAACAAGGTCATATCTTTTCTTCATGCAAACATCCATTGCAGAAAAACTTTCTTCTGCTTCGTTTTTAAGTTTCACAAACGAGTTGTAAGAAAGAGCAAGCCACAAGCCAAACAAAAGAAGCAAACCTCCAACAACTCCAAGTGCAATCCAAATTCCTATCATAATCATTCTCCTTTTAAAATTTATTTCCTTTTTATTATAAAATATTTACCCAATCTTAGTCAATCAAATTTAGTCATATTTACTAAATGCAAAAGCGAACTTAAAATTGCACAAGATTTAAAGATTTTAAGTGAAAAATTTGAAAAAAGTGCAAAAAATGCAGAAAAAATTCAAATTTTTAACGAAATTTGCTTCAATTTTATGTGTTTTTTGAAAATACACAATTTCTCTTATGAAGAAATTGAAGAGGAAAGAATTAAAAAAGAAATAAAAGAAGGCAGTTTTTACAAAGGCAAATTTGTAATATTCCACCCTCTTTCAAACAACTAAATTTTTTAATTTTAATTTGCTTCGCTCACCTTTCCGTGTTCAAAGTAAAGTTTTCTTTTGCAAATTTTTTCAGCAATTTCAGGTCTGGTTGTTGCAACAATAAGTGTTGTTTCCGGACCTTTCATTTTTTTGATTAAACTCAAAATTGCATCAACATAAATATCCGAAATTTCATCAAAAATGTTGTCCACAAGAAGCATATCAAGTTTTCTGAAAGACAGCCTAATCAGTGACAAAATATATTTGTCCTCAATGCGAATGTTTTTCACTTTTTCATCGCGAATTTTTTCAATTGAAAAATCAATAATGGCATTGTTTATCATCTTTTCTGCTTCGGCAGGTTTGTAGCCTTTTTTGTTTAAAATATATTTAAAATTTTCATAAACGGTTTTGTTTTCTTTAAACACAGGATGATAAGGAACATAGCCCACGCTTATGTCAGTTTTAAAGTCCACTTTTTTGAGAGGAATTTTGTTGATATACACCTCCCCGCTGTCATATTCTTCAAGTTTTGCAATCACACGCAGAAGAGTTGTTTTTCCGCTGTTTTCCTCACCGACAAAAGCCACGCTTTCGCCTGGTGCAACATCCAAATTAACATCTTCAAGTGCATAAAATTCTTTTGTGAACTTCAAATATAAGTTTTTAATTGACAGCATTTTTCCACCACCTCTTTATAATAATAACACATTTGCATCAAAAAATAAAAATGATTTACAAGTTGTAAACCAGTTTTTTGTTATTCTTTTGCTTTTTTAACTTCAATTTCAACTTCTTCTGAAATATCTTCGCTTAAAACAAGGATGTTTTCATTGGTTTCTTTGTTCACTTTCACTTGTCCAACAACCACCCTAAACTTCAACTTAACATCATTTGAGGATGAAAACATATACACCCTATCGCCATATTCTTCATATTTTTGATATTTCCCCTCCTCTGGCACTCCATTTGCATTTGAAATAAGATAAGTTAAATTATACCAATAATCTTTTTTAGGAATTGTTATCAAGTGGCTTTTTTGAAGTTCTTGCCCAAAAGTTAGGGTTTGGTTATCATTGCTGCTCATAATTTGCACATCAACAAATTTGTCGTTAACTCTTTCATCGTCATCCAAAACAACCTTAATGGCATAGTCGGTGCTTCTTGCTCCTGTCATATCACTGATATGCGCTGCAAGAACTTTGGTTTCATTTTCGCAACCCGCCAAAAAGCATAAACACAAACATAAAAAAATGGCAAAAAATCGTTTCATAGCAATATTTTGCTTAAAAAATCAAAAAAAATCATAAATTTTGCAAAAAAATATTAAAAAAAGAGGTGTTTTTGCCTCTTTTTGTTTTTTATCAATTTTAGAACGTAACTTCAATCAAGCCATATTTTGTGTCATTTCTTCTGTAAAGAACATTAACATGTCCTGTTTCCGCATTGAGGAAAATGAAGAAAGTGTGCCCCAAACGCTCGATTGCATCCTTTGCTTCTTCAACTGTGATTGGGTCAAGAGCAAAAGTTTTCTTCTTATAGATGTCTGGGAGTTCAAGCGTTGGTGCTTCTTCCAAAAATTCAAAACTTTCATCTCTAACTTTGCGTTTTTTGTCGTTGAATTTGCCCCTGTTTCTAACAATTTGTCTTTCAAGTTTTGGCAAAGCAAGGTCTATATTTTCATAGTTATTAAGCCCTGTCACTTCACTTCTATACAAAAGCCCCTTGTTTGTGATTGTGACTTCAAGTTTTTCATTTTTATTTTGCTTTGAGCAAACAACTCTTGCCGAGGCATCATCGCCAAAATAACGGTCTAGCTTGTTCAATTTGTCTGTCATAACGTCTTTAAAACGTTTTGCAATTTTGTATTTTTGTTCCACAAATGTAATTTTCATATTTTATCTCCTTTTGCCTTATTATTTTAGCAAATTTTTTGTTTTTTTCAAAACGTTTTTTGCAAGTTGTCACACAGATTTGAAAGAAAGTTGATTTCCGTCAAGTTCAACTGCGATTGTGCCATGTTCTGGAAGTTGTCCAAGCAATATTTTTTCAGCAATTTTATCTTCAATTTCTTGTTCAATAAATCTTTTAAGTGGCCTTGCACCATAAATCAAATTTGAACCTTTGGCAACAATAAAATCAATGGCTTTTGCATCAATTTTAAGTGACAAACTTTTGGCTTTCAACCTCTTATTTATGCCGTCAAGCATAATGTTTGCAATTTGAATAAGTTCTTGTTTTGTGAGCGTGTCAAAAATGCAAATCACGTCAATTCTGTTTATAAGTTCTGGCTTAAAGCGCTTTTTCAGTGCATCCATATAGATGTCCTTTTCGCTGGCCTTTTCATCTCCGCCAAAGCCAAGTTGGCGCTGCTTGGAAATTTCATTTGCGCCAATGTTGCTTGTCATGATAATAACGGTGTTTTTAAAGGAAACAGTTCTGCCCTTGCTGTCAGTCAGCCTTCCATCGTCAAGAATTTGAAGAAGAGCATTCAAAACTTCTGGATGCGCCTTTTCAATTTCATCAAACAAAACAACACTGTATGGCTTCCTTCTAACCGCCTCTGTGAGTTGTCCGCCTTCGTCAAAGCCAACATATCCTGGAGGTGAGCCAATAAGTTTGGAAACAGTGTGACTTTCCATATATTCGCTCATATCAATTCTTATAATGTTGTTTTCATTGTCAAAAAGTGCCTCTGCGATTGCCTTTGAAAGTTCAGTTTTGCCCACGCCCGTTGGCCCCATGAATAGGAAGGAGCCGATTGGCCTTTTGCTGTCTTGCAAGCCAACTCTTGCCCTTCTTATTGCTTTTGAAACAGCAGAAATCGCCTCATTTTGCCCAACAACACGCTTATGCAAAATTTCTTCCAAATGAATAAGTTTTTCCTTCTCTCCCTCAGTGAGTTTCGTAACAGGAATGCCCGTCCATTTTGAAACAACTTCAGCTATTTCGTTCTCGCCAATTTGGTTGCTGCCGCTCTTTTTGATGATTGTGTCATTTTGTGCTTTCAAATCGTTTTCAAGATTGATTATCTCCGATTGCAATTTTGCCGCTTTTTCATAATTTCTCTGCAAAGAGGCCTCATCACGGCTGGCGGAAAGCGTTTTGATTTTGTCCTCCAAATCTCTCACCTTTTGAGGTTTAAGCGTGAAGTTCACTTTTGCCTTTGAACAAGCCTCATCAATAAGGTCAATTGCCTTATCCGGCAAACTTCTATCTGTGATGTATCTATCCGACAAGTTTGCTGCGGCTTGAATTGCCTCGTTTGTGATGATTATGTTGTGGAAAGCCTCATAGGTGTCCTTTAAGCCGTTCAAAATTTCAATGGTTTGCTCCACTGTTGGAGGATTAACCATAACCGGCTGAAATCTTCTTTCCAGTGCCTTGTCTTTTTCAATATATTTTCGATATTCATCGGTGGTTGTTGCGCCAATGGTTTGCAGTTCGCCTCTTGCCAAATATGGTTTAAGCATATCGGCAGGGCTGGTTTCCCCTTTCTCGCTTCCCGCTTGTGCAAGGGTGTGAATTTCGTCAATAAACACAATGATGTTGCCGCTGGCAATTATTGTTTCAATGGTGTCCTTTAATTTTTCCTCCATTTGCCCACGATATTTTGTGCCTGCCATAAGCCCGCCAATTTCAAGCGCAAAAATGTTTTTGTCCTTTAATTGCTCTGGAACATCGCCGCTTGCAATCGCCTGCGCCAAGCCCTCAACAACCGCTGTTTTTCCAACTCCCGCCTCACCAATAAGGCATGGATTGTTTTTGGTTTTTCGGCAAAGAATTTCAATCAACCTTTGAATTTCCTCTTCTCTTCCAATAACAGGGTCGAGTTTATGCTGGCGAGCTTTCAATGTTATGTCGCTGCCCATTTCAAGCAGTTTTTCTGGCAAATTGCTGCCAACTTGCCCCTTTTCCTCAGGTGCTTTCTTTTGCTCACCTCTGGAAATTTGAAGAGTGGACATAAGTTTAACCCTAAGTTCATCCAAATTCACGCCAAATATGCTTTCCAAAATTCTTGTTGCATAGCAACTTTTATTGGACAAAATTGCAAGAAGCAGGTGTTCTGTGCCAATGAAAGAATGTCCCAAATCCATTGCAACTGCTTGTGCCACCTGGAACAATTCTTTTGTTCTTGGAGTGAGTTCCACGCTACCAAACAAAGCCACGCCGCTTGAACTTTCCTCAAAAACCTCAAAGAGTGCCGCCTCCGTAACGCCGAAACTTGCAAGCAACTTGCTTGCTGTGCAGTCGCTCACACTCACAATGCCATACAAAATATGTTCCGTTCCCACAAGATTGCTGCCAAAACGCAACGCCACTTTGCTGGCATTTTTAATCACCTTTTCAATGCTATCCGAAAACAAACTGTTATTCAAAGCCATATTATATCACCCCTTTTAATTTGCCTTTGTTACAAGTTCTTTTATTTTCCTATTTATATACTCACTTCTTATCCTTTCTTCCTTTAAATTTATTGAAAAATCTTCAATTTCTCTCAAATTTGCGCTCTGCGCTTCTATTGAAAGTTTGTCAAACGCCTTCATATCGCTTATTTTCAAAAAGCCGAGCACATGTCCAAATTTGATGAGCGACAATTTTTCAAGCATTTCTTTTTCGTCAAGCAAAAAGCACTCTTCAAGTTCTCCTAACGTCCTGTAAATCTCGTCAATCAACTTGTCGTGGCCGGTAGCAAGAATGTCCTCTCGCGCCGAAAGTTCCATTTGACAAATTTGGAAAACATATTCTGAAACTTTGTCAATGATTTCTTCTTCTGAAAGCCCCAACGAATTTTGATTGGAAATTTGATAAAACGCGCCATAGTTCAAAGTGCCTTCACCATAAAGCCCGCGCACAGTTGTTCCCATCTGCCTTGCTTCTTTTTTTATGAGGTCAATGTCGCCATTTCGCACAATAGCAGGCAAAAACAGCAAAACGGATGCCCTCATTCCCGTGCCCAAGTTTGCAGGGCTTGAAGTCACAAAGCCAAAATCCTCGCGATAAGCCACATCAACTTCCGAAAGCAAAAGGTCGTCAAAGCGTTTAATTTCGCGATAAGGCTTGTATAGGTTAAAACCGTTTACAATGCATTGTTC
>CANRFP010000051.1 GCA_947629895.1 uncultured Clostridia bacterium
GATTACAGGTGCCGCTCAAATGGACGGCGCAATCCTCGTTGTTGCTGCAACTGACGGTCCTATGCCTCAAACAAGAGAACACATCCTTCTTGCAAGACAGGTTGGCGTTCCTTATATCGTTGTTTTCATGAACAAAACAGACCAAGTTGACGATCCAGAACTTTTGGAACTCGTTGAAATGGAAATCAGAGATTTGCTTTCTGAATATGGTTTCCCAGGAGACAAAACTCCAATCATCAAGGGTTCTGCTTTGAAGGCTTTGGAAGCAGCTCAAGCTGGTAAGGCTGATGATCCTGCTTGCCAACCTATTAAAGAACTTCTTGACGCTCTTGACAACTATATCCCAGAACCAAAGAGAGATATCGACAAACCTTTCCTTATGCCTGTTGAAGACGTTTTCACAATCACAGGACGTGGAACTGTTGCAACTGGTAGAGTTGAAAGAGGTGTCGTAAAAGTTAACGATGTTGTTGAAATCGTTGGTATGGGCGCTAAGAAGCAAACTGTTGTAACCGGCGTTGAAATGTTCAGAAAACTTCTTGATGAAGGAAGAGCGGGAGACAACATTGGTGTTCTTCTTCGTGGTATTCAAAGAACAGAAATCGAAAGAGGTCAAGTTCTTTGCAAACCAAACTCAATTCACCCACACACAAAGTTCACTGCTGAAGTTTATGTTTTGAAGAAAGAAGAAGGCGGCCGTCACACTCCATTCTTTAATGGATACAGACCACAATTCTATTTCAGAACAACTGACGTAACCGGAACAATTGAACTTGAAAAAGGCGTTGAAATGGTTATGCCTGGCGATAACGTAAGAATGACAATCGAACTTTCAAAAGAAATCGCTATTGAACAAGGACTTCGTTTCGCTATTCGTGAAGGCGGAAGAACAGTTGGTTCTGGCGTTGTTGCTTCTATCATTGAATAATTTAATTAAAAAAAGATTGCTTTTGCAATCTTTTTTTTCGCCTTTAAACCTAGTTTAAACAAAAAAAAGACTAATATTTTAGTCTTTTTTATTTGTCAAGAGAATCAGACATCGCTTTAATGATTGCATTTGCTTTTTCGTTATAGAAAAAATCTTCATCAATGCGGCTCTCTTTTTGCAATGTAAACAAAGCCGTTGAGGTTGATTTTGCGCCATAATCCAACAAATCTGAAACAATATCCAAGTTTAGTAGCGAGCTGGCGTAGTCAATTGGCAGCACTTCATCATGCTTTATAAAAATATTTTTATTTGGGCCAAAAGATGGAATTATTCCGCTTTCATATACAGGGGAGTTTAAGTCAAATTTGCCAGAAGATATAAACACGTGTGCAAGTGATGGTTGATGTGAGCGAATTGATGGGCCAATTGGATTAAGCCATTTTAAGCAATCCTCTCCATCTTTAAAAAAAACTTCGGCTTTTACATCTAAATCATCCCTCTCCAGCAGAGCTTTTGCCATTTCATCTCGCAGAGCCTTCATTCTTGTTTTTTCTTCCGGTTCAAGTTCAGAAAAAAAGTATACAGAATATTTAAAATCGCTAAATTCATAAATAGCTGGAATGTTTTTCTCATCGGAAAAGTTGATGTCTAAATCTTTTCGTTTTAACATCTCATAAAAAAATTCTTTTGGCAGTTCATTTCGCAAAGCGCTTTTTGTTATTTGATTGAAAAGACGAATGCCGTCTCTGTTTGTTGTGTTGACTTGAGTGTTGTTGTCTGCAAGAAGATTTTTAAATGTTTCAAAATCCTTTTCTTTGCATGCCAACCAAAGTTGATTCTCCATAATTTTTCCTTTTAATGCAAGAAAGTTATAACATACTTGCCACATTTTGTCAAGTATTTTCTAAATTTACGAACAAAAAGCTTAAAGAGTAAATTTGTTCTTGACAATGGGGAATAATTATGTTATCATTATTGAAATTTGAGGAGGGATTATGGTTGAAGAAGACTTTATCCGTGCAGAATTTCATTGTGGCTGGAGAGTGATTGAAAAGCCAGATGGTTACACTTTTATAAATTTGAAAGGACAAGTTATGCCTCATAGATTTTGGAAAGTTTCTGACTTTGACGAGGAAACCGGTGTTGCACAAGTTGAGTTTATGACGTTTGGCAGAGGGTGCGTTACTTTTGATTGCCGTGTTTTGCCATTGCCTTTTGATGGTGAAATTGTTGACCAACTCACAGAAGAAAAAGGAGTTTATAAAATCCATTTGCCACACAAACGCACAATTTATAGGGTTTATAACAGCAAAACCAAAAAACTTGAAGATAAATTTGCAGATTGGAAAATTGTTAAAACGTTCAAAGATGGCGGCAAGCTGGTTGGGGTTGCGCCAAAAAGTTATCGTTTTGTGGATAAGGGTGGCAAACTTAGTGTTTTAAGTTATAGAGAGTGGATGGACACTTCTCTTGGCACTTTGGTGACACATAACGGAGTTGCTTGGGCACCAATTCAAGAAGGCAAACTAAACACTTTTGAAATGTATTTTTTAGACCATCAAGATGAAAAGGGGATGTATTTCAAAGGGGAAAAGGGCGAGTTTTTACTCACAAAAGATGGAGAATTTACTCCTTTTCAATTTGAGGATGTGAATTTGCAACGCTTGAACAAAAACTCCACACCAACTCACAAAAATCCAGATGTTTTGTTGCATTCCAAAAATATTACAGTTTATAAAAAGAAGCCTTCGCAAAAATATCACACTGTTGCTTTGGATGTTGAAGGACAAAGATATGCTTTGGAAGAGCTTGGCGAGGACTTAAAAGTTTTGGGTGCTTACAAAAACAGTGAAACAAAACAGGTATACCTTTTTGGGCGCCATGATGGCGAAGATGCAATTTGGTGGAATTTGGATGAAAAAGGAAACGTTGAAAAATTAAGCGATGTTTGTGATTATGGCTATGACAAATATGGCACCATAGTAAGCCAAGGGAAAACGGTGATTTTTAAAGCAAGAGACATAGAAAATCAAAGTGCAAAAACTTTATAAAAACGAAAAATGGCAAAATTTATGCCATTTTTTTGTTAAAATAATCAATTTTTTTGTTTTTTTTGAAAAAGTTTGACATTTTGATGCTCAAAGCTTAAAATGAATTTGTGTTTTAGGAGGGAAATAAATGAGGCATTTTGTTAAGATTTTTGCTATTATACTTTTCTCAATTGTGCTGGGTGTTGTTGGATATGAAATTTACAACATTGTGTTTACAGACAACATCAATTTGGCTTTGCATATTTCCTTTCTTGCTGTTGGAGTGGTTGTGGGTTTAGGTTTGATTTTGTTTTTGGCAATCAAAACTAAGAGAGATAAATGCAGTTGCAACAAATGTGGAAGTTCTCTTAAAGGCTGTGCATATGAATGGCAGTTGGTGAGAATTTACGACACTTTGGAAAATCAAATGGCACAATATCAAGTAACGGCAACTTGTCCTAAATGCGGAAAAGAAAAAATTTTTAACAAAGATTTTATTGTTGCAAGTGAAAGAACGGGCGCTGTGGCAAATCCTCAAAAACTGATTGAAGATTGGTGCAAACAAATGTTTGGACATTAAAAATTAAAAAAAACTGCAATTTGCAGTTTTTTTTAAGATTTTTGTTTATTTTTTTTGATTTTTTTGTTTATTTTATAATTTATTTCATATCTTTTAAGAATGCTTTGTAGAAAAGATATGCATGATAGATGTCAAGTTTTGAGGCAACTTCAAATGGGGCGTGCATTGAAAGAAGTGGAATTCCGGCATCAATCACGTTCATGCCATATTCTGCCAAAATGTAGGCGATTGTTCCGCCGCCACCTTGGTCAACTTTTCCCATTTCGGTGAATTGGAAGAATATTTTGTTGTCCTCCAAAATTTTTCTAAGCTTTGCAATATATTCTGGGGCAGCATCGTTTGCACCACTTTTTCCGCGATGGCCGGTGTATTTATTAAAGGAAATTCCGCATGCAAGAAAGGCATCTGTTTGAATGTTGTATGCGGCAGCCCAAGATGGGTCATAGCCAGCAGTGACATCACTTGAAATCATGTTTGAATTTGTGAGAGTTCTTTTTAATGAAAGTTCGTTGTTGTATTGCCCAGCCAAATTCATAACCTCAGCCACAACATTTTCAAAAAATCTGCTCTTCATGCCTGTTGCGCCGTTGCTGCCAATTTCTTCTTTGTCCACAAGAAGGCAAACGGCTGTGCGTTTTGGTTTTTCGCATTCCAAAATTGCTTGAAGGGAGGTGTAGGCACAAGAACGGTCGTCATGGCCATAGCCAACAACCATAGAGCGGTCCAAGCCCAAATCTCTTGCTCTGCCAGCAGGAACAATTTCAAGTTCGGCACTGATTAAATCGTCCTCCTCGATGTTATATGAGGTTTTCAAAATTTTGCGAAGATTTTCAATCACAACTTCATCTTCTTTATCCTTTTTAAAGGACATATTTCCAACAACAATGTCAAGTTGCTCGCCGCTCACTTCTTCTTTGCCAGCCTCTTTTTTAAGGTGAGGAAGAAGGTCGGAAATATAGAACACTGGGTCATTTTCCTTTTCGCCAATGTTCACATTGATGACTGTTCCGTTTTTCTTAACCACAACTCCATGCATTGCAAGAGGAAGGGTTATCCATTGATAATACTTTATTCCGCCATAATAGTGCGTGTCCATGAGGCAGAAGCCATTTTTTTCATAGAGTGGATTTTGTTTGAGGTCAAGTCTTGGGCTGTCGATATGCGCGCCAAGAATGTTTAAACCTGATTCAAATTTGTCTGTTCCAAGCACAAACAAAGCAACAGACTTATCTCTGTTCACAGCGTAAACTTTGTCGCCAGCTTTTAATTTTGTTTGGTTTTTTATGGCTGTGTCCAAATTTACAAATCCATGTTTTTCTGCCTCCGCACAACAGAAGGCGGCGCACTCTCTTTCCGTTTTGTTTTCAGAAAGAAATTTCATATATCCTTCATTGAATTTGAACACCACTTTTTGTTGATTTTCGTTGCATAAACACCATTTGTTTTTAACTTTTGTTGCTTTTTCAAAATTATTTTCAATTTTATTTGTTTTTGTTGCCATTTTGCTCTCCTTTTCTTATTTATTTTAGTTTTCATTTGTATTTTATCAATTTTATTTTTTGCTGTCAAATATATTTTATTTATTTTGAAATTTCTTTTTTTTGTGTTATTATAATCAAAAGAAGGTGAGAATTTATGGGGCTTATGGACTATATTTACAGATTTTTTGGCTTTGAGGGTGATGACGTGAAAGTGGTGAAGAAAAAACCAACTCCTCGCGCCACTTACAACCTTAAAGTTTCTCAAAAATTGCCTGACGAAATTGACGGGGTGAGGGTTTATTATCCTCAAACGCTTGGTGAAGCGAAGGAAAAGGCGGAAATGCTGAGAAAAAACACTCCATTTTTTATCGATTTTAGAGGTTGTTCTTCAAATGATAAAGCAAGTGCTTTGGACTATTTTGAGGGCGTGATTGACGTTCTTGGGGCAAAAATGGAACTTGTTGAGAAAAATTTGTATATCTTTTTGCCTAAAAATATGGATGTTGAAAAGGAATAATTTGTGAAAAAACAATTTTGGATTAAATTTTCGGTTATGTGCGCAATAATTGTGGCCATTTTGGTGCTGGATTTGGTTACCAAATATGTTTTTGACGTCACTTTGGCAGACGGAAAAAATGTGACGGTTATCCCTTATTTATTCAATTTTCAACTTGTTCACAACTATGGTGCGGCGTGGGGCATTTTGGCGGGCAGACAGGTGTTTTTGCTATTGCTCTCTGTGGTGTTTTTGGCAATGTTTATTGTGTATTATGTTAAAGAAAAAAACAAAACATGGCTTTTGAACATCACCTATGGCTTTCTTATTTCGGGGTGCATTGGGAATTTGTATGACAGGCTTGTTTTTGGCTATGTTCGCGACTTTATTCAGTTTGATTTTTGGAAAAGTTTTCCAATTTTCAATTTTGCAGATTGTGCACTTGTGATTGGCGTGGTGCTTTTTGTTGTTTATCTCATTGTTTACTTTGTTAAAAGCAAAAAAGTTGAAGGAAAAAAGAATGACAAAAAGTAAGTTTGTTGTATCAAATGAGGACTCAAAAAAGAGGCTGGATGTTTTTTTACAGGAAAAACTTACATCTTTCACTCGCTCACATATAAAAAAACTTATTGAAGAAAAACATGTTTTTTTGAACGGCTTAACAGGTTTGAAGGCTGGCACATCTTTGAAGGCGGGCGATGTGGTTGAAGTGGAAGAGATTTTGCCAGAAAAGATTTCAACTGAGGCGGAAAATATTCCTTTGGACATTGTTTATCAAGATGAAGATGTGGTTGTTATAAACAAGCCGCAGGGGCTTGTGGTGCATCCATGCAGTTCAACGAGAAGCGGCACGCTTGTGAATGGACTTCTTTTTGCAGTAAAAGATTTGAGTGGCATAAATGGCAAATTGCGCCCCGGCATTGTTCACAGATTGGACAAGGACACAAGCGGGCTTTTGGTTGTTGCAAAAAATGATTTTGCTCACGCATCTTTGGCGGAACAAATTAAGGGAAAAAGTGCAAAACGCACATATTTGGCACTTTTGGATGGAAATTTGAAGAAAAATGAGGGCAGAATTGAAACTTTTTTGAAGCGTGATTCAAAAGATAGAAAAAAAATCAGCGTTCAGGAAAGCGGGCGATTGGCAGTGACGGATTATAAAGTTTTGAAGCGATTTGAAAAAAATTGCCTTGTTGAATTTAATTTGCAGACGGGGCGAACGCATCAAATAAGAGTTCACGCAAAACACTTGGGGCATCCTGTTGTGGGGGATAAACTTTATGGCAAAGAGGTTAAGGGGCTTAATGGGCAACTTTTGCATGCATTTCGCCTTACTTTCACGCATCCCAGAACGGGAAAACTTATGACTTTTGAGGCAAAACTGCCTGACTATTTTGAAAATTACATGAAAAAACTGAAAAAAGTTGAGGACTAAAATGATTTATTTCATCAGACACGGCGAAACAGACAGCAACAAATCTCATATCATTTGCGGCGGCGGCAAAGATGTTTCGCTTAACAAGAACGGGATTAAGCAGGCAGAAAATGCGGCAAAAAATTTGAAAAAATATGATTTTGATGTGGTTTTTTGTTCACCCATGAAAAGAGTTGTTGAGACACTGAATATTTTGCTTAAAAATTATAAAAAAGTTCCAATTTTTTTTGATGAGCGCTTGGTTGAAAGGCACTATGGAAAATATGAAGGGGCTAGTGACGAACCTTTTAGAGTTAATGGCGAATTTTCATATGCCTATTGGTTTTTGGACAGGGATGGCGAATTCGAAACTGTTGAAACAATTCAAGAATTGTATGACAGAGTGAAAGATTTTTATGACGAAGTGTTGCAAAAGTATAAGGGCAAAAATGTGCTTGTTGTTGCTCACGGCGGCGTTGGAAAAATTTCAAAATGTTACTTTTTAGGCTTTCCTAAAAATGGAGATTTGAATGAATATTTCGTTTCAAATTCGGAAATTGCTGTTTTTGAGCCAAAAAATTGAAATTTGCTCTTGATTTTTGTGATTTTTATGCTATAATAATTTTATAAGGCTGTTGAAAAGGCTAATGGCAAAAGTTGATTGCAGAGAGTTTGCGGTTGGTGAAAGCAAATGAAAACGATTGCCAGTTCCACCTTGGAGGCTCTGACGAAAGTCGGGTTGCACTGCACAACAAAAGAATGCAGATAATGAGTGGGGCTTTGCCCAATTAGAGTGGCACCGTGGATTTGTAATTCACCTCTAAAAGAAATCTTTTGGAGGTTTTTTTATGAAAATTTATCTTCTTTACATTGCATTTTTAAAAGTGTCCCGCAAGGGATAAGCGTTTTTCATTCAAAAGATTATGGAAAAATAAAAAAAACAATAAAAAAGGGCTGTGAGTCCAAAAGGAGATAAGAATTATGTTTGATATAAAAGACATTAAAAACAGGAAAGAATATTATGAAAAGTGCTTTGCCAAGCGCGGGTTCGAGGTTGATTTGAACGAAATGCTTGCGCTGTATGACGAGGCAATTTTGCTGAAACAAGAGGAAGAAAAACTTCTTGCTTTGAAAAACAAAGGCGCAAAAGAATTTGAAATTGCAAAGAAAAATGGTGAAAATGTTGCAATTTTGCAAGAAAAATTGCGAGAAAACACCAAAAAAGCCAATGAATATGCTGAAAAATACAATCAAACAATGGAAAAATTTAATAAAATTTATTTTGCTTTACCAAATATTGTGACAGAGAACACTCCCGCAGGTGGGAAGGAAAACAACAAAGTTTTGCGAGAATTTAAAGAAAAGCCAAAATTTGATTTTAAGCCAAAAACACATCTTGAAATCTGCAAGGACTTGGGGCTTATTGACTATGAGCGTGCAATCAAAATTGCTGGCGAAGGGAATTGGATATACACAGGGCTTGGTGCAAGACTTGAATGGGCAATTTTGAACTTCTGCATAAATGAACATCTTGCAGACGGGTTTGAGTTTAAACTTCTGCCGCATATTTTGAAATATGACTGCGGTTTTGGGGCAGGGCAATTTCCTAAGTTTGCAAATGAAGATTATTTTATTGACAAAAGATTTTTGCCAAACAATTTTCTTCTTCCAACAGCGGAAACCGCACTTGTCAATTTGCATAGAGGCGAAGTTTTGAAAGAGGAAGAGTTGCCAAAGAAATATTTTGCCTACACGCCATGTTTTCGCATTGAGGCGGGTAGCAATAGGCCAGAGGAAAAGGGCATGATAA
>CANRFP010000052.1 GCA_947629895.1 uncultured Clostridia bacterium
TACAAACTTTGGTCGGCATCAACAATTCCAACAAGCAAAACATCTTCAAAATCGTGCCCTTTTGCAATCATCTGCGTGCCAACCAAAATTCCAGGTTTGGCGTTTCTAAACTCGTTCAAAATGGTGCGATGCCCGTTTTTTCTTGAAGTTGTGTCGTTGTCCATTCTAAAAATTGGAACATTTGGAAACAAACTTTTAAGTTCCTCAACCACTCTTTCCGTTCCAACTGCCCCCTGCTTAATGTCCCTGCTGCCGCAACTTGGGCAAACATCAAGCGCTTTAAAACGCTTTCCACAATAGTGGCATTTGAGGCGGTTTTCATACACATGATAAACCAAGGAAACATCACAATCAGAGCATTTTGCCACATAGCCACATTGCCTGCACCTTTGAAAAGAGGAAAATCCGCGCCTATTGATGAAAATCATGGCTTGTTTTTTCTCTTCAATGATGTTTTTTAGTTCATAATAAAGTGGCACAGAGAAAATTTTGTTGTTCCCCTGCCTCATTTCCATAAGCATGTCCACAACCACAATCTTTGGCATTTCCATGCCATTCACGCGCACAGGCATCTCCACAAGTTGATATTCCCCGTCAATCGCCTTTGCATAACTGTCAATGGAAGGCGTGGCGCTGCCCAAAACAAGCGTGCAGTTGTTATATTTTCGCCTAAACGCGGCAATGTCGTGCGTGTCGTAGCGCGGATTTGTTTCCGAAACATAACTTTGCTCATGCTCTTCATCAATGATGATTATCCCCACGTTTTCAATAGGTGAAAAAATTGCCGAACGCGCCCCAACAACAACTTTTGCCTCGCCAAAGAAAATCCTTTTCCATTCGTCAAATCTTTCGCCCGCCGAAAGCCCACTGTGAATAAGCGCCACTTGTTCGCCAAATCGCGAACGAAAATTTGCCAGCACTTGCGGCGTCAGAGAAATTTCTGGCACAAGCATAATTGCACTTTTGCCCTTTTCAAGTTGCTTTTCAATCAAATTCATGTATACTTCTGTTTTTCCGCTGCCCGTCACGCCATGAAGAAGATAGGTTTTGTTTTCAACGATTGTGTCAACCGCTCTTTGTTGTAAAGGTGTCAACTTTCTTTCTTGTTTTTCGATGATGTCAAATTCCGGCGTGCGATTTTGCTGCTCATTCCAAACTTTAATTGTTCCGTTTTTCACAAGCGCCGAAAGCGGTGCATAGCCAAATTTGTTTGAAATTTCCGAAAATTTTTCCTCGCCTTTTTCTTTTAGATATTCCACAATTTCAAGTTGCTTTTTTGCTCTTGCAGATGGCATAACAAAATCGTCGGCAAGCCCGCAAAACTTCACAACCAACTCTTTAATTTTGTCCGTTCTCATTTCACTTGGCAAAAACAGCCTCAGCACACTTGCAAGTTTTAGGTGAAGTTTGTCCGCCATGTAAAACATAAGTTCCAACATTTCTTTCTTCAAACACGCAAAATCTTCCAACAAGCGCTCAATTGGTTTAACTTTTGTTTCGTCAAAACTGCAATTTTCGCTGATTTCCACAACAAAACCTTGCACCGAACGATTTCCAAACGGCACAATAACCCGCATTCCCACCTGCACATTCATGCCATCAGGAATGGAGTATTCAAATTCTCTGTCCAACGCCTTTGCATCTTGGTCAATTATAATTTTAGCAAACAAAAGCCACCTCTAAAAAAAATTCTACTGATTTTTTCAGTAGAATTATAACACACAATTTTTGTTTCTCAAAGCAATTAGTCGTCAATATCGCTTGGAACAATTTTTCCTTCATAAATTTCATCCAGAGCGATTGAAATGGATTTTTTGTCAGCAGTTGCAAGTTCCGCTCTTCTGGTTGTTTCAATTTCCTTAGCGCGTTTAGCAGCCACGATAGACAAAACATATTTGTTTCCGCCCGCTTTTGCAGCAAGTTGGTCAATAGGTGGTTCAATCATCATAACTTTAAATTCTCCTTTAATGCAAAGCATTTTAACACAAAAAATCAAAAAAGTAAAGCCTTTTTAAAAAATTTTTGTAAATAATTGGTTTTCTTGTGTGTAATAAAGGATTTATAATATAAAAATACTTGATTTTCTTTTGCTTACTTTTCTTTCTCAAAAGAAAAGTAAGAGAAAAGTATCATTTCTTACTCTTCTCCCAAAAATTTTGTTCCGTCTTTAACCACAATTTTGTAAATTTGTTCCTTAGCCCCGTCCTGCCAAGTTATTTTAAAAGACACTTCTTTCGCTTCTGGTGAGAAAAGCGGCTTGATTATGAAAAATCTTTGTTTTTCGCCATTTTCACTTTCCAAAAAACTTCCGCCAGAATAAACAACTTTGTTCATTTCAAGCATGGAGGAATTTAGGTCCAACTTTTCATCTGGCGCAACAACCTTAAAGCCAACACGATTTCCAGCCGACAAACCAAGTTCTTCATCAGCAGATGAAAATTGAATAAACTCACCCTCACCACCAATATAAACAACTCTTGCATCTTTATCATAAACAAAAGAGAGCGAGCCACCTGTTCTTGCATCGTCACGAAAAATGTTAGCAGAAGGCAGTTCCTTTTCTCCGCACCCCGAACACATCAACACTGCAAACAAGCAAATGATAACAGAAATATTTCTTAATATTTTCATAAGAATAGTATAAATAAAACAAGAAAAAATATACTTTTTAACACTTTCTTTCTATACACTAGAAAGAAAGTTGACAAAGAAAGACGCTGGGGAGTTTCGATTCTCCCCAGACCCCTGCAAACGACTTTCTTTTCTTTGAAAAGAGAAAAGAAAGCAAAAGAAAAAAGTGAAAGCGTGCGTTATAAGAAAAGAAGTTATTGCCACAACATCAAAAAGCAGTCAAATGTTTGCTGCGCAAAAAATTCTTGCGAATTTCGTGCATTTGACAACGCTTTTTTTGTGTGGCATAAAGTGGACAAGACAAACAAAAGAAAATTTTTGTTTGTCTTTAAATTATTGAAATTATTCTAATAAAATAAATATGACTGTCATCCTGCATTGCGAAGCAATCTCGCTGACGGACTTACGGGCGTTGGCGCTACTGCAGTGAAGGATCTCATCCCTTTGAACGAAACTTGACAGCGAATGAAATATTTTTGCCGTTACTATCAATAATCTTCAAAGCCCCACTTCGCAAGAGCGATTGCCCACAAGTCACATTTGCACAATTTCAAATCTCGTTTTCCAATTTTGTCTTGCGTAGGGCTTTGCCCGGCATACAAAATTGGAAATTCACTCTTGCCGCAGCAAAATGCACAGCGTGATTTTGCAAGGTGTGGAAAAACACAGCATATTGCTGTGTTTTTGTGTCCGCGTTAAGAAATTCTAGTTGTCCCCACAAAAAAAACAAGTGAAAAGGGGAAAATCACTTGTTTTTTTCATAACTCTTTGAGAGGAGTTAACTATTTAATTATAATGGCATCCTCAACAATACCTTTGCTGCAGTCACAACTGCTCCAATTGTTTCAGGTTGACCAGTCTGTCCAGTTTTGTCATCGCCTTGTCCCAAATTAGCATTGCTAGCCATAACCGCGTTCAAAATCATTGGCAAGAATATATTAAAGAAAATAATCAAAACAATCGTAACAACAATCGCAACGATAATGTTTATCATACGTTTTTTGTTTTCGTCACGTTGTTCTGCGCTGTCTGCTCTTGCCATTTTGATACCAACATAAATGGCATAAAGCCCACCAGCAGCACCAACAAGCGCCAAAACAACCCACATAACTGTGGATAAAACATTCATCAACTGTGGCAACCAACTAGCATAAGCCGTATTCTTCAAAGCTCCTTTGTTAAAAAGGTCATTCCAGCCAGCAATTACTGTGTCCACTCCTAACATAAATCCTCTCATATTAAACCTCCAATAATCTAAAATTATTGTTTCAAAATTGTGCGATAATATTCGCCTCAATTTGATTACAACTATATAATATCACACAAAAAACAAAATTCCAAACGATTTGACAAAAAAATCTAAAATTTTTAAAAAATATTTTTAAATTATTTTTTTATATTTTTTCAAACCTATTTTTCTCCCGTATTTTAGGCACATGTAGATTTTTCGAAATTTTTTAATATTTTTTATTCAATAAATAAATCTTAATAATTTTTTGCCGAAAATTTTATAAACCCTGCCTTTTTAAACTAAAATTACAGACTTGAATGAGTGCGGACGCACGCACGATTGCTTTGCAATCGCCCGGCGGGACAAAAAAAAGAGCATGACAAGCACACTCTTTTTTTGGTGACCCCGACGGGATTCGAACCCATGATACCGCCGTGAAAGGGCGGTGTCTTAACCGCTTGACCACGGGGCCAAAAATTTGACACGATGTAAGTATAATATAAACTCAAAGCCGATGTCAAGTATTTTTTCAAAAAATTTGACATGATTTTTGAAAAGATGATAATATTTTCATATGAAAAAATCAAGTGTGTTGCCCATTGTGGAACATAAACTCAAAGATTTCTGGAACAAGATTGTTTATATGATGTTTCCCGATGACATCAAATGTATCTTTTGTGGGCGCGATGTTCCAAACTTTTATGATAAACCATATTGTGAAGATTGCGAAAAGACTTTGCCTTTCAACAATGGGCATAGGTGCAAAATATGTGATAGACCAAGTGAGAGTGATGTTTGTGATTTTTGTAAAAAAGAGCCAAAATATTTTAAGCGCGCGTTCTGCCCTTTTATATATGAAAAGCAAGTGAAAAATTTGGTGCTTGCGTTTAAGGAAAGCAACAAAAGATATTTGGCAAAAGGTTTTGCTGTTTTGATTGCAAAACGCATTTTGGAAAGCGGCGTTAAGATAGACAAAATTACATACATTCCAATGACAGAGAAGAAGCAAAAGAAAAGAGGTTTCAATCAGGCAAAACTTTTGGCTGATGAAGTTGGCAAAATATTAAACAAACCCGTGCTTTGCCTTTTCAAGAAAGAAAAAGATATGGCCGAGCAAAAGTTTTTAAATTACAAAGACAGAAAGGCAGCCATAATTGGCACGTACAGCCTAAAAGAAGTTCGCTTAAAGAAAGAGGAAAACATTTTGATTGTGGATGACATTATAACAACCACTGCAACAATCAACTATTGTGCTGGCTTAATTTATCCACAAGTTAGCAATATATATGTTTGTGGCGTGGCAAGAACACAATACACCGAAAGACCTTCCCACTAATCACCCTTTGTTCCTTTTTCATTTGCTTTAATTTGCACTTTTAAAACATCCGAGCGCTTTATTGAATACTTGGAAAATATTATTATTGCCAATGTGAGCGCAATCGCACTGCCAAAAAACACAATTTCGCCAAGCCCCGTTTGAACGGCAAGCGCCTGCACAGGATTTGAACTGTCAAATTTGATTAAATCCAAAAGCAATCCAATAAAAAGAAGGGCAATCGAGTTTGAGAAGTTGTAAGTGAAGGTGTAATAGCCCGTGTATCTGCCCGCGTTATTCACCCCCGTTTTGTATTGCTCCATTGTGACAACATCGGCATACATTGAATGTGGCAGCGAATACAAAGCGCCCGAGCCAAAGCCGCAAATGAAAAGGCAAGGAAGGACGAAGCAAAAAATTCTGTCGCTTGTGGTGTAAAGCCTAAAAAGGAATGTTATGCTTGCCATAGCAATGCCAAACAGCATCAAACTCAACGCGAAAATAAGAGTTTGTTTTTTGTCATATTTTTTAACAACATTTATCCACAAAACTTGTGAAATAATTGCTCCACCAAAAAAGCAAATCATAAGCGAAGAAATTTGCACGCTTGAAAAATGATAGCAAAAAGTGAACAAATGCATGCCAACAGAAGTTATAAAAACGGAGGCAATTAAAGAAACGGAATAGCCAAGCATAACCGTTCTGAAATCATCTTTTTTAAAAGTTTCCACATAGCCCGTGATGATTTTCAAAAGCCCTTGTTTATTTGAATTTTTAGTTAAAATTTTGTCATTTTTTGCGTTTTTGTCACTTTTTTTCGATTTTTTTGCACTTTTTTCGTCAATTTTTGCAGTTTTTTGATTTTCTTCTTCAATCGCATCGTAATATTTCGGCATGGCTCTAACTCGCCTTATTGTCCCCAAAATTGTTATAAGCCCGCACGCAATAACGAGTGCCGAATTGACATAGGAAATGTTTATATATCCCGCCCTGTCAAATTGCCCTTGTCCGCCCGGCATAAAAACAGACATCAAAATGCTTGGCAAAATCAGCCCGCAAATGTAGAACACAGTTTTAAAACCTTGCATCTTTGTTTGGTCGGTGTAATCGGGAGCGATGTCAATGCAAAGTGCCGCATAAGGTGTTGCAAAAAAAGTGTTGAAGGTTTCTTGCAAAATTAAAAATCCAAACAGCCACAATGCCATAACAAATTGGTTGGACACGCTTGGACACAACCACAACAAGATGTTATTCAATGCCAAAGTGAAGCACGCAAAAAGCATATGCCCCAGCCTTCTACCAAAAATTTTGCTTTTGGTGCGGTCGGAGAGATAGCCAACAAGCGGATCGGAAAGCCCATCCCAAAGCGAGGTTATCGCAATGGTTGCCCCCACCAAAAGGCCGGAAAGCCCAAGCACGCTTGTCCCAAAAAACATAATAAAACTGCTGACGGTTTGCCCCATTGAGCCATAGCCCAAATTGCCCAAGCCATAAGACAGTTTTGTCCAAAATCCCAACTTGTTGTTTTTCTTCACTTGGTATTTTATGCACGCCCGCCCTCACAAAATGCAAACAGAAAAAAATAAAACCACTGTTTTAAAGTGGTTTTCTCAAAATTTTCAAATCATTTTTCCTGTTTTTGTTCTGCTTATTTTTCCTCTTGTGGCTTTTCTTCCTGATTGTTAAATTCTTCTTCAAGTTCTTTCCTAGATTTTTTCTTTTTCTTCTCTTTTTGAACACCCTGCGCCGCCTCTTCCTCTGTCACTTCATAAGGTTTCACAACAAAGGTTTCTGCAATTTCAAATCTGTTTCTTCTAACATAAAACAGTTCCTTGCAATAGGTGTCAATAACCTCCAAAATGTCCGTTTTTTCTTTTTTATAATTTTCGTCATCCGGCAAATCAATGGAAAAATTGCGCTTTTTGGCCTTTTTGCCCGTTCTAACATCTCTCATCTTCAAATTTTCAAAAGTCATTTCAGCAGAATAGCCCGTTCCGCTAACCAATTTGTATCGGTTTCCTGTTATGTCAATTCTTATATATGGCACGCAGTGTTTCACCACCTCCACAAGGTCAATCGTGAACAAATTGATGAAAATTCGATTTATTTCATCGGCAATCTCTTGTGGAAAATCTTGTGGATTATCACCCCTTAAACATTCCCCCAAAAAAGATTTCTTTTCGCGGTTTTCAAGGTTTTCCATGCCGCTGATTCTCACAAGCGAAAAATAGGTGCGCGATGGAGTTATCTTCTTCCTTAAAAGAAGCCCTGCGCCAGAGAGCAGTTTTCTTTCAGTGTCATAATAAATTTCAGTGTCCTTAATTTTTCCTTCGCCAATAATATTGTAAAAGCCAAGCCTTTGAGAAAGTTTTGAAAGGGTCATCCTTTCATTGTCGATAATAATGTCATAATTTCTTCTGTTTGAAACATATCTGCTTGGCTCGCCTTTATCACCGATAAACATAATTTTCTCCTATAATTATTCTAAACAAAAAAACAAAAAAAAGCAAATGTTTAAACACATTTTTTATGGCAATATTTAAGTTTGTCAAAAGGAGAAAAACAATGAATTTTAATGAAAGCGTAACAAAAACAAATTTGGCAAGGTCTTTTGCCGCAGAATGTCAGGCAGGAGCGAGATATCAGTTCATGTCCAAACTTGCCATCCAAAACTCACAAAAGTTCATTTCCGACACCCTCAAAACTTTGGCGAAAAACGAGATGGCACACGCAAAAGTGTTCTATGACCACATTTTGCAGTTGAGTGGTGGAAATGTTAAAAACATCTCGATTGAAGCGGGCTATCCCTTTGAAGAGCCGGAACTTAAAAACAGTTTGCGGGAAGAGAGCAAAATTGAACTTTCTGAGGCGGAAAACATATATCCAAGTTTTGCGCGCATAGCCAAAGACGAAGGCTTTGATGAAGTGGCAAAATCTTTTGATTTTGTGGCGAAAGTGGAGGCAACCCATCATCAAATTTTGGAATATCTTTCCACCCTTTTTAACGCAAACAAGATGTATAAAAGAAAGGATGCAACCGAATGGAAATGTTCAAATTGTGGGCACACAGAAATAGCGAAAGAGGCATGGAAAGAATGCCCTCTCTGCCAAATGCCACAAGGTTTTGTGATAATTGATTTTGAACATGAGTTTGAGCATAAACACTCATAAACATTTCCTGGCGTGGGATATTCTTTGGATGTTTCGCTGCGCTCAACATGACAACAAAAAAAAGACAGCAACAACTGTCTTTTTTTTAAACTGGTCTTGGGTTTCCGAAATAGGTTGCAGTGCTTAAAGTGAAAGCAAGGCGAACGCCCGCAGTGGC
>CANRFP010000053.1 GCA_947629895.1 uncultured Clostridia bacterium
TGGCACGCCCTCAAGTTTGATGGCAATGTCAATAATTCTTTTCATATTTGGGTCATTATCATAAATTTCTCTTAGTTCAGGAATGATGTATTTGTCATTTTCTGGCTTGCCCGTTGTGCCAAAATAATACTTCAAAACAGGTGGCCTTTTTATTCCGTCTGGAAGTTTGTTTGGAATAAGTTTTGTCAGCCTCATAACATCTGGGTTTGGCGTTTTCATAACCCGCGCAACATCCCTAATTGCGTTCTTTGCCTGCATGCATCCAAAAGTTACAATGCATGCCACATGGTCCTCGCCATAACGCCTTTTTACATATTCAATAACCTCGCCACGCCTGTCCATGCAAAAGTCAACATCAAAGTCGGGCATGGAAACACGCTCTTTGTTGATGAACCTTTCAAAGAACAAATTATAGCGCATTGGGTCAATCTTGGTTATCCCCGATGTGTAAGCAACCAAACTTCCTGCACCGCTTCCTCTTCCCGGCCCAACCGGAATGCCCACGCTTTCGGCATAGTTGATATAGTCCCAAACAATAAGGAAGTATTCCACAAAGCCTTGCGTTTTGATGATTTCAAGTTCCATTTCAAGGCGGTCAATGAGGTCTTGTGTGACATTTTTATATTTTTTGTGAAGGCCCTCATAGGAAATTCTTCTCAAAAATTCATAAGGCTCTTCGCCCGTGCTTGGTCTGTAAACAGGAATGTAATTTTTTGAACTTGGCAATTTGTATTTTTCATCAACTCCATACACCTCTCCAAGCGACTTTGTTTTGATTGTCACGTTGCATTTATTGGCAATTTCAACAGTTGTGTCAAGCGCATCTTCAAAGCCAACCATCGCTTCTTGCATCTCTTCATAAGTTTTCAAATAAAATTCATCAGTTGAAAACTTCATTCTGTCCTCATCATCAAGATATTTCCCCATTTGAACGCACATCAACACGTCTTGCATTTCGGCATCGTCTTTGTTTAAATAATGCACGTCGTTTGTGGCAACCATTTTGATTGAAAACTTTTTTGACATCTCTGCCAAATACTGGTTCACAATTTTTTGCTCTGCAATTCCGTGATTTTGAATTTCAAGATAAAAATCGCCCTCATCAAACATATTTTTAAGTTTAAGCGCAAGCGCATCCGCCTCGTCATAGCGCCTTTGCAAAATAAGGCTTGGAATGTGCCCGGCAAGGCAGGCAGAGAGGCAAATCACGCCTTTGGAATGCTCCGCAAGCGCTTTGTAGTCTATTCTTGGCTTGTAATAAAACCCGTCACAAAAGGCGATTTCGTTCAATTTTAGAAGGTTGTGATAGCCCTCATCATTTTTGGCAAGCAGAATAATGTGCCCAATGTCATCTTTGCCTTGCTTCTTTGTGAGGTCATGACAAATGTAAAATTCGCAGCCAATAATTGGCTTAATCCCTGCCTTAATGCACTCTTCAAAAAATTGAAGCGTTCCATACATATTGCCGTGGTCGGTGATTGCAACAGCGCTATATCCGCGCTCTTTTGTTATGTCGATAAGTTTGTTAATTCGCGCAATTCCGTCCAAAAGTGAAAATTCAGTGTGAACATGTAAGTGAACAAAATCTTTCATATTTCCTCCAATTCGCTTGCAATTTTAATCAGTTTTCTAAATCGGTGATTAAGCCCCGAGCGCGTCAGTTTTATTGTGGAAAGTTTTAAAAGTTCGTCAAGGCTTTCCTCTGGATTTGCCAATCTCAAAACTGCAACCTCTTGCAAATCCTCTGGCAAACTTTCAAGGCCAATAGTGTTTATAATTGTGTTTATGGCATTTGTCTGTTTCAAACTTGCCTCCACGGTTTTGTTGATGTTGGCGTTTATGCAATTCACTTGGCGATTAACTTTGTTTCTCAGTTCCCGCGTTACAATTTCGTTGGAAAGTGCCAAAACGCTGTTGTTTGCGCCCATAAGTGCCAACAAATCCTGAATTGTGTTCACATCCTTGATGTAAAGCACAAAACTGTTTTTTCGCTCAAAAATTTTGCCAATTATGTTGTATTCGGCAAGAAGGCTGGAAAACTCAATCAAAAATTCGTGGCTTTGGCTGTTAAATTCCAAATGATAGCCCGAGCCGCAACTTTGTGCCGCATCGCTGGAAAGTTTAATTGAAGAAGTGGAAGAGCCAATGTAAACGCCTCTAATAAACGCTCTGCGTGGCTCATCTTCCAAAAGCAAATTTTTGTCAAGAGAAAAATTTATTGAAACTCCGCCATCGGCAAAGGTCACAACGCCCGTGTCCACCAACAGCCGCCTAAATTTTTCCACCTCAAAGGAAATTTCATAATATGTATTTTTGTTGATATTGTAATTTTCGGAAATTTCAGGCGTCACCTCATCGCCAAAAAACCTTTTAACCAAATTTTCTATATATGAAAACAGTTTTTCAACATCTGAAACAACTTTTATATAAAGTTTGCTGCCAACTTTGGATATTTCGCCGCAAGAATGAAAAAGCCCCGACATAAATGCAATGGCGCAACTGTCGTCACTATACTCAATTTGAAGTATCTCTTCTTTTGAATTTCGCGAAAAACTCATCACCAATTCCTTTTCTTATGAAATTTTGGAAGTTTGTCAACATTTGCCACTTGCGAAAGCGGTATGTTGTATTTATAAATCAAATTCAAGCCAAGATTTGCCTCGCCAACCCTCTCAGGAGTGTGTGCATCAGAGTTTACAATAAACTTCACCCCTTCGGAAGCCATAGTCAAAATTTCCTCTTCCGTGAAATTGATGTGCTTTCCGTTGAGTTCAATGTAAACTCCCTTTTGCTTTGCCATCTTTGCAACAGCAATGGTGTCAGTTTGAAAACTGTAATTAAGATGTGTTATCACATCAATAGGATATTTGTCCAACATTTTCAAAAAGGCAGTGGTGTTTCTGTTTATTTTTTCTTTGCTTGGCCTAAACGCTTTGTCAAAAAGATTTGCCCAACAAAGAAGTGCTTTGTTTTTCATTGAGGTTGTGTGCACAAATCTGTGAAAGCCAATCAAAAGAACATCAAGTGGCGCATAATCCTCTTCCTTTATGTCAATTTCGCCGTCCAAAGAAATTATGTTGCCTTCCACGCCCAAAAGGATGTCCACGCCCGTGATTTCCTTTGCGTTTAATATATCTTCTTGAAGGGCGGGAATTTGTTTGCGCTTAATGCCAAAAAATTCATGGTTGAAGCCATGGTCAGTTATGGCTATTTGTTTTAGTCCTTTGTCTGCTGCAACAGATGCATTTTCCAAAACTGTGCCTTTGCCATGATTTAGCCTAGAATATTGAGTGTGTGTGTGATAATCTCCATATAAAAGCATAAAAAACCTCTTTTTTTTGTTATTTTTTGCGATTTTTTCTCAATTTTTCGCTGTTTTTTTCATTTTCTTCATTTTCAAGTTCATCGAATCTAATCAGTTTAACACCTGCCTCTTCACAAATTTCACGTGAAAATTCGTCAGGATACCCCTCTTTGTATATCACCTCTTTGATGCCAGCGTTGATAATCATCTTGGCACAAACAACACAAGGTTGATGTGTGCAATACAGCGTGCAGCCTTTCAAACTCAGCCCTTCTCTTGCCGCTTGAATTATTGCGTTTTGTTCTGCATGAGCAGCATAGCAAGTTTCTGCATGCGTGCCACTGGCAATTCCAAGTTTTTCTCTAAGGCATTCGCCCCTTTCAACACAGGTTTTAACACCTGCTGGCGCTCCATTATAGCCCGTTGTTAAAATGCGCTTATCCCTAACTGTAATTGCGCCAACTTGACGTCTCAAACAGCTTGACCAAGTTGCCACATGCTCTGTAAGTTCCATAAATCTTTTGTGCCATTTATCCATATCACTTCTCCTTCAAAACAACAATCTCTCGCTGCGGTTGCACGCCCTGCTCTTTCAATTTTGTTTCCAAAAAACAGATAAGTTCAAACACATCTTTGCTTGTTGCTCCGCCCAAGTTGACAATAAAACCCGCATGCTTTTTTGAAACCTCTGCTCTTCCTATTTTAACACCTTTTAACCCCATTTTGTCAATCAATTTTGCAGGATGAATTTCAGGATTTGTTTTTATTATTTTAAACACACTTCCAAGTGACGGAAAGTCCAAAGGCTGACTGTCCTTTTTCTTTTGATAAAAACTTTTCATGTTTTGGGCAATTTTTTCACTTTTTTCACGTTTTAAGCGCAATTTTGCCCCCAAAATCACATATTTTTGCAAATTAGATGTCCTATAATCAAATCCACAATCTCTGTTTTTTATTGTTCTTTTTCTTTCACCATCCAAAACATACACTTCGTCCACCACTTCGCAAATTTCATGTCCAAAACATCCGCCATTCATAAACAAAAAGCCGCCAAGCGAAGCGGGTATGCCATAACAAAATTCCAGCCCAGAAAGTCCAAGTTTTTGAAGTCGCAAATTGAGTATAAACAAATTTGTTCCCGCCCCAACTTTCGCACACTCCCCGCAAACCTCAATTTTGTCCAACTTCTTCAAAGAAATCACAGCGCCATTAAAGCCTTTGTCATCAAAAAGCACATTGCTGCCATTGCCCAAAATAAAAGATTTCAAATTTTGTTCTTTGCAAATTTTTAGAATTTCAATCAGTTCCTTTTCATTTTTTGGAAAAATCAAAAATTTTGCCTTTCCCCCAACTTTCATTGTGGCATACTCGCTTAAATTTGCACCCACTTTGCAATCAAATTTTTTAAACATAAAAATATATATGTTATTTCAAACTATTTCGCTAAAAAGGCGATTCTTTCCTCACCTAAGCATAAATTTTCCACAACAAAAATTTTATAATGTCCACAGATGCTATAATATGCTCGAATATAAATCACAAAAGGAAAAAATATGAAATTTATTGAAAAATAAAAAAATAAATTAAAATAAAAATAATTAAAAATGGCTGAAAATTCCTTTTTTAGGGCTGAAAAAATACTTGAAAAAATAAAAAACTCACTAATAAAGTGAGATTTTTTTGAATTTATTTTTTGATAAACTTGCTTAGAATTTTTTAAACAAATTAAACCAACTCAACAAGTGCCATTTCAGCAGCATCGCCACGGCGTTGACCAAGTTTGGTTATTCTTGTGTAACCGCCACCTTGCCCAGATTGTTTTGCACGCTCTGCATATTTTGGTGCGTAAACGTTGAAAATCTTTTCAAGAAGTGGGTGGTTGATGCCTTCGGTTCTGTGTTTGAAACTTTCAAGGCTTTCCTTAGGCTTTCTTTGTTCTTGAAGGTCATAAACATATGCCATGATTTTCTTTCTGGCAGCAAGTTTCTTTGGACCATCGTTCAAAACTTCGGTCTTAACTTTTTTGCCATCAGCACCTTTGATTTCTTTGACAACCTTAACTGTGTCAAGATAAGAATTCATTGCTGTGGTTATGATTTTTTCAGCAATTCTTGCAGTTGATTTTGCCTTTGCAAGAGTTGTTTCAAGTTTCCCGTTCCAAAGCAAAGTGGAAACTTGTCCACGAAGCATTGCATTTCTTTCTTTTGAAGGTCTGCCCAATTTATCGTTAGCCATTTTACTCTCCTTTTTAGGTTTTACCTATTTTTATTTTTCTTGGTTTTATTCCTCGTCTTTACGAAGAGAAAGTCCATAACTTTCAAGTTTTTGGATAACTTCCTCAACAGACTTTGCACCAAGATTTCTTACCTTAAACATATCGCTCTTGGATTTTTTGATAAGGTCTTGGATATAATTGATGCCTGCACGTTTGAGGCAGTTGTAAGAACGAACTGAAAGGTCCATTTCTTCAATTGGAAGTTCCATAAGTTTCACTTGTTTGTCCTCTTCCTTAGAAATGAGAATTGACATATTTCCCATTTCGGCGCAAAGGTCAACAAAAAGGTCAACATGTTCGTGGATTATTCTTCCAGCAAGGCTGACAATTTCTCTTGCTGTGGTTGTTCCGTTTGTGGTTACTTCCAAAGTGAGTTTGTCATAATCGATGCTTTGTCCAACACGAGTTGCTTCAACATTAAAGTTAACCTTTTTCACAGGTGAGAAGATGCTGTCAACTGCAATAAAGTCGATGTCATCAAATTTAGTTTTGTTAACTTCGCTTGAAACATAACCTCTGCCGTTGCCAATCATAAGGTCAAGGTCAAAAACTGCACCTTCGTCCATTGTGCAAATGTGAAGGTCTGAGTTTAAAACTTCAACTTGGTCATTGGCTTCAAAATCTTTTGCTGTAACTTCGCCTGCGCCGTTTTTCCTGATTTTGAGGTATGTGACAAAATCTCTGTCTTGATTTGAGCATTTAACTGCAAGGCACTTCAAGTTTAAAACAATGTCAACAACATCTTCTGTAACGCCGCGAATTGTTGAAAACTCATGAGCAACGCCAGCAATTCTAAATGCGATGACTGCTGAGCCTGGAAGTGATGAGAGAAGTGTTCTTCTCATGCAGTTTCCAAGTGTTATTCCATAACCCTTTTCAAGAGGCTCAACAACAAATCTTGCAAAACTTCCTCCGTCTGTTTCTTCACAAGTGATTTTTGGTTTTTCCATTTCCATCATAATAAATATCCCCCTTAAATTATCTCGAATACAATTCGACAATAAGTTGTTCCTTGATGTCGCTGTCAATATCTTCACGTGTTGGATTTGCTAAAATTTTTCCTGTTAATGTTTCACTGTCAAATTCAAGCCACTTTGGAACGACAATTTTCATGCCTTTAAGAGCCTTAAACATTTCAAGTTCTCTCTTGTTTTCCTTAACTGTGATAACATCCCCAACTTTAACTCTGTAAGAGCAAATTGAAACTCTTTTTCCGTTCACGCAAATGTGCCCGTGATTTACAATTTGTCTGCATTCTGCTCTTGAAGAGCCGATGCCCATACGATAAATCACATTGTCAAGCCTTCTTTCAATCAAAGAAAGCATCTCAGCACCTGTGGCAGATTTACTTTTGGATGCTGTTTCAAAATATTCTCTGAATTGTCTTTCCAAAATGCCATACATTCTTTTAACTTTTTGTTTTTCACGAAGTTGGAGCCCATATTCTGTAACTCTTTTTCTTGATGCACCGTGTTGTCCAGGAATAACAGGACGTCTTTCCATTGCACATTTCTTAGTCAAACATCTCTCGCCTTTAAGGAAAAGTTTGCGTCCCTCTCTTCGGCATTGACGGCAATCAGGTTCAATAGTTCTTGCCATAACTTTTTCTCCTTTTAAACTCTTCTTCTCTTAGGAGGTCTGCAACCGTTGTGCGCGATTGGAGAAACATCCTTAATAAGTGTGACATTAAAGCCAAGAGTTGCAAGCGCACGGATAGCGCTTTCTCTTCCATTTCCTGGGCCTTTAACATACACTTCAACTGACTTCATACCGTTGTCAAGTGCAACCTTTCCGGCTTGTTCAACACAAGTTTGAGCGGCAAAAGGTGTGCTTTTCTTTGAGCCTTTAAGCCCAAGTCTGCCAGATGAGCATGAAGAAATAACATTACCTTGTGTGTCAGTGAACACGATAATGTTGTTGTTGAAAGAGGTCGTGATGTGGACTTGCCCCTTATCAATATTTCTGCTAACTCTTTTTCTGGTTTTAACAGTTTTCTTTTTTGTGTTTGTTTTAGTGTTTGCCATATCTTACCTCTTATTTACCTTTCTTGGCACTTCCGCCAACGATTTTCTTAGGACCTTTTCTTGTTCTTGCATTGTTTTTTGTGCTTTGTCCACGAACAGGAAGTCCTTTTCTGTGACGAATACCACGATAGCACCCGATTTCTCCGAGTTTCTTGATATTCATACTAACTTTTGATTTAAGTTCACCTTCAACCACAAGATTGTGTTCGATGTAGTTACGAAGTTTGGCGATTTGCTCTTCTGTGAGGTCCTTCACTCTTGTGTCAAGCGAAATTCCTGTTTCTTTGCAAATGTTTCTTGATGTTTCAACGCCAATTCCGTAAATGTAAGTCAAACCATATTCCAATCTTTTTTCTCTTGGAAGGTCAACACCAGCAATTCTTGCCATCTATTTTCTCCTCTTTGGGTTTCCCCCGACTTTATTTTTTTTGTTTTTGTTAATTAGCCTTGTGTTTGCTTATGCTTTTTACTTTTAGAGCAAATAACCATAACTTTGCCATCTCTTTTGATGACTTTGCATTTATCACACATAGGCTTAACTGATGCTCTGACTTTCATTTCTTTGCTCCTTTTATCAGCCTTTATCTCGCCAAGTTATTCTTCCCTTGGTGAGGTCATACGGGCTCATTTCAATCTTAACTTTGTCGCCTTCAATAATCCTAATAAAGTTTTGTCTGAGTTTTCCAG
>CANRFP010000054.1 GCA_947629895.1 uncultured Clostridia bacterium
ATAGCAATACATCCTATATTGTTTTCATTAAATCCCCAAGGTAATTTTTGTGGTCTATGGCCTGTAAAACAAGCTGTTTCATTTTTATTGTATTCTTTCATAAGTTTCCCCTTTAATGATACAAAGTCGTATAAAAAATTGAATTTTGATTAAAAATAAATCATTGACTGATATATTTTATTTAGAGTATATCACACATTGATATAAAATAGCAAAAGTATTTTGTTTTAATAGCAATTTGCATCACTTACTGATTAAGGCACGCACGACAACTGTCTTAAAATATTAGTAAGTGAGGTAGTTATGGACAAAATGAGTAAAGAAGTTGAAAAACTTTATAAAGAAATTCTTTTTAAAATCGGTTATTATAGAAACAAAAATAATCTTTCAGCCAGAGATACAAGTTTGCGTTTAGGTTATAGCGACAGTTTTGTAAATCGTATTGAAAGACAAGCTGTCGAACTTAAAGTTTCCACATTGCTGAAATTTTTAGAATTGGTCGAGATAACGCCGCTTGAATTCTTTTATCCAAATGCTGAAAATTTTAAACAAGATAAAGAGTTGCTTGAAACAATCAAGTCTTTGAGTCCTGAGGACAAAGCAACAATACTTGATTTAGCGAAAAAATTGAAAAAATAGCATAAAAAAGCCGAGATATTTTAATCCCGGCTTTATTCTAAATTTATATCTTTACATTCAATGCCTATAAGCAAACCTGTTTTAAAGCCTTGAATATATTTGTCTTGCATTGCTAAATCACAGCGTTCTCCAACAATATCACAATAATTTAAAAATAAGGACAGTTGGTCCTTATCTAATTTATTTTTTAGTTGCTCATATAATTCAAATTCGATTTTACTTTTGTTCTGCGGGATCTTTCTATGTATTTCACATACATTCCCATTATACAGTTCGTCCAAGATTTTCATAGTCTGGCCTCCCTGTTTGGTATATAAATTTTATCGGCAACTTTGATTGCTTGATATTTTATACCATCAATTTCCTGTGTTATATTTTCTGGTCGTCCTTTTGCATTGGCGCGTAAAATAAAATGTTCTTTATCTTCTTGTGCTTTTGCGATATTTACATCAAGGAACTTTTCATCACTTCCAACTGCAAGAACTTTAATTCCTTTTCCCACAAGAAATGAGCTGAATTGCCATATTTGTTCATATAGTCCAAAACAATCAAGTATAAAGCAAAAATCGTTTGTAGGCTCGTAGCCTGTTATTCTAAAATAATTGTTCATTTTTAATCTCCTTTAAGCAATTTTCCTTATCTTTCTGTTGGCGTAAGGCAGCCATATTTTGTTTACAAAATCAAGAACGCTTTGTTCCGGTCTTGTGTCGTTACGAGCATAGCATTGAAGTATTCTGTGATTTTGTAATGAATACTCCATCGTTACAAAAGGCTTTTCTTGATTTTCTTTGTTTCTCACAAAAAATATCAAAGTTTCTTCTCTTGCGAATTTCTGATCGTAGTTCATTCTACCAACGCAGTGGTGCAGTTTTTCACCCTCATTAACTAAATCTTTTGGGCTTTTTGCAATTAAAACTACAAAGTTTTCATTCATATTTCTTTGCAAAACAGCGTATTTTTTCGCAACATCACCAAAAGTTTTATAGAATTCTTTTTGTTTTTCTTCTTTTGCTTTTGCAACTGCACTGTGATATTGGTCGATGCGAATATCGTGCCATCTTCTAAAATTGTGTGGAATTCTATTCTTTGCTTCATTCATATCAAGTTCAAGATATTCGCAGGCCCTTAAATAATCGCGATATGAATAAATGCCTGCATCTTGTTTTGTGAGGTAATAATAAAATTCTTTAATGTCCCCTTTAAAAACTCGTTTTATGGTTTGATAAAGTTTTTCTCTGACAAGTTCTTTGGTAAAATGTTGCAAACATTGAGTTTCTTTAAGGCCTTGTTGTTTTTTATACGCTTCCAAAAGTGTCGAAACATAGTAATAATTTTTGTCAATTTCTTGTTGGTTTTGTATAAGCCATTTTCTAAATTTTTTATCTTTTCCAATAAGCCTTAAAATTTGCTTTTTTGTAGCATAGTATTTGAGGTTCATTTTCACTAAAAATTCAGCCTGAGGGTATTGCTCGTAAATCCTTAAATATTTGAAAAGTTCGTGCGAATCAAATTTATTTGCTAAACTATATTGATACTCTTTAAATTTGTCTAAAAACTCTTTATTTACAATAGGACAGTATATATTAAAGTATTTATCATCAATAGGACTCCATTCGCCGTCTTCAAAGTATTTTCTGGTCTTTGATAAGCCCTCTTCATACCAGCCAACAACATATCCGGCAAGTATAATAAATGCTATATCTTTTACATAGCACTCTTCTTTATGATGAACTCCGTGAACAGCAACTTGTTTTAAAAAGATTTCTTTGCCTTTTCTTTTTGTAGCAACAAAGATTTGTGCAAGTTCACCTTTGATTTTAGTTAAATAACTGAAAAAATATGTTCTACGTGGATATTTGATATAACTATGCTTAAATTTGTTTTTTATCTTCTTTTCGATGTATTTTGGTATTGGTTTTATATCTTGTTCTGTAAACATTCTGCACCTCACTGAATTTCGAGTTTTCCGTCCAAAATGGAATGTAGAATATACATTGTTTTCTTGTCTATTGAAGTGAGGATATCTCTTTCTTCGAGAACAACACCATCTTGATCAACCGTATATTCTTTCGTTCCTGCTGGATTGGTAATTTTTTCGACTTTTTGTTCTTTTTCTTCATTTTTTCAATTTTTTCATCATTTTTTTCAATTTTTGTGTCGTTTTCCTCGATTTTTTGTTCAATTTTTGTTTCATTATCAAATAAATCGAATAGTGATGTTTGTTTATTTTCTGGCTTTTTAGGTTCTATTGGCGCTGGTTTTGGCGTTTCTTTTGGTTTTGGTCTTGGTGGTATATATTCTGTTCCATCAAGATTCAATATTTTGCCCTCAATGCTATCTTCTTCAAAATAGTGAATTGCCCAAGCATAAACTTCCTCATCTTCAACAAAAGCACTGATTGCACCTTGTTCAGCAGTCTTTTTTGCTTCTTCACACGCGTATTTTATGAATCCCAATAAGTCTTTTTTGTTAAGCAAAGTTTGCCCATTTTTGACTATTTCAACGCCATTATTGATTTTTAATGCAAGCGTTTCACTTACATTTTCTTCTAAAAAATCTTTAATTTTTTGTTCTTTTTTCGTTTTTGCTTCTAAATTTAGTTTCATTATTTTTCTCCTTTTAATAAAAAAAACAGTTAAATCCAACCATTTTCATAACATTCCAAAATTTCCGAATCTGTCATATGATATTGCCATCTTTTATAGACAGCATTAAAGTCCGGGTCTGTTTTTCTTAAATCTTCTATTTGTTCGCGAATATTTTGTTTCGCCTTTTTGTCCGTTTCTCTTTTATTCCACTGCATACAAGGGTATCTAAAATAGTCATAATCATAAAGTTTATATATCGGGTCTTCATAAGAATCGTTTGAATAATAGATGCCATTATCATATATCCAGCCATCTCCATATTTTTTAGTATTTCCTTTTTCGTCAATAATTGCGAGTCTATTTGATAAGCCACAAAGTTTTTGAATAATTTTATCAAAATCATCATCAAGAATACTTCCATTGTTTAGGTCTTTTGCGTGTTTCAAAGGATATAGATATGTGCTTATGAATTGTGTAGTGTCATTGTTTTGTTCTTTTGTTGAAAATTCATTAAAAATTCCATTGTGTGCAACAGCTTGTCCTTTATCAATTTTTATTATTGTTTGACGCTGTTTTTCAATATTTTTGTCAAGTAAAAATGGATGTGTTAGTTCTTTACATATACCACCACTTGTTTGAATTCTTGCGTGATAAATTACTGCACTTTCATCTGGTATTTGACTGCAGATCTCGTAAAATTCATCAAATGTCATCAAGCCTTTCACAATATGCAAATTTCCTTTATGATTGAACGCAACTCCTGCACCATCTGGATTGGCCACAAACATATTTCGCAAAATATGCTGATTTGGTGCTTTTACATTTTTAGGTTTAATTGCAATAATACACATTTTATTTTTCCTCCTTATTCAACATTTCGTCTATAGTTTCATTGTGTTTTTTGATGTCGTATTCATTTAGTCTTTTTCTGATTTCAAGCAAATGTTCTTTTTTATCAGTCAAATATGCTAAAATATCCTTAAATTTCGCTTTTTGGCAACTTTCAAGCGATTTCTTTTTTGCAAAGATAGCCAATGCTTGTGTCAAATCTAAAAATAAAAGCAGGTCACTAACATTGTTAATACCTGCCCATACTCGAATTTCTATTGTGTCGTTGTGTTGTAAATTTACTGCTACCGTGTGATTATACTCGTCGTCCATTGTTTTTCTTACAAGAGTGAATAATTTGTCTTCTTTGCTTTGAATTGGCTTTTCTGCATAATCTGATTCTTCTCGGCGTGCTATTGCAAGAAACTCTTCCCAATATTCGTTTACAAGTAATGCCATTTTTGCACCAGCGAATCTGCTTTCATCTCTATTTGATTCTGTATCTCCAAAGAATTTTCGATTAATATGTATATGGTTTCCAACATTTTCACTATTGCCGAAATTATATTTTCTCATCATTTTAAGCACCTCATCAATTTTCGATGCTTCTTTTTTATATGCTTTATACGATTGTGGAAATGTTATCCATTCAATTCCATCACACTCTAAACTTCCATCTCTCATAAATACTGCCTTTCTTTTTGCTTGTGGAGAATTTAATTTTTCACCATAAAGAATTTTGACTGCTTTAAGCATTGCATTTTTCAAATCATATTCAAAGTCTGAACTCCATCCACCTAAGTAATCTCTTTCAATTTCAGCACCAAATACCGGAATTTTGTTTTGATTTAAGTTCTTTTCATAAATCGTATATTTGCCACCGAAAGAATGATAATTATATCTAAATGCAAAGCCATCTTCTCTGGTCAAGCAAGTTTCACAAAATGCACCTATAATTCTATTTTTACTTACAATTCTGTGACAATGTTTGCATTCTCTCTCGTTTGCGTTTAGTTTTCGTTTTGCTGTGCCTTGTTCAAAATTCACAATATATTCTGCTTCTTTATCTGCGTTAAACGGTAAACTTCTTGAAATACAATTATAAAAATCATCTATTCTATAGTTGTCGCAGTGTTGTTCTATAAGCTCGCTTGCTATGTGTGGGTTGACCTGAGAATTTACTCTTAAAGAATCTTTGGTTACAAACACAATTTTGTCAGCTAAAATTCTTGCGAATTTATCGCTGTTGCGCGTATTTATTGTGTCGTAGTCTTTCATTTTGACAAACATCAAGTTGCCAATCATTTCATTATCCATATAAATTTTAAAAGTTTTTTTTGTTTTCATTTTTTTTAATCTCCTTTAATTTTTTTGTGTGACTCATTCAAAGTCGTTAATTTCAATTTTTTGATTGCAGATACCATATTCAAAGTAAAATTCGCCATTTTTGTCTTGTTTCAAATCATATTCAATGACGCTTATTTTACCGGTTTTGCTTACAGCAATGTTGATAACCATCTTTTCTGTATTGATGTCAACAATATTGAAAGTGATATCGTTTTCTCCATCAAAGTATTGAAATTCTTTTAAGTAGTAGTTTTTTGTTTCCATTGTTTTCTCCTTTTAAGTTAGAATTTTGAACCAAAGTTGATAGCAGTTTTCGATTTCAAGTTCAACCATTTGATGTTTTTGATTTTCAAAACTGATTTCTTCAAATTCTGAAAAACTGCCTTTATATTCATTGGCTGAATTCAAAACTTTGTGGCAATATCTTATACAGTCTTCGTAAGTTTTGTCTTTGGTGTATAAGTTTTCATTGTCAATTTCACCATAGCCATTGAATCTGAAAGGACCTTTTTTGGTAAACTTCGTTAAGCTGAACTTTACTCTTTTTCTTTCTTCTTCCATCTTTTTTACCTCCTATTTTAGATTTGCCTTTCGGCAATAAACCAAAAAGCACAATTCGGGTCAAGGCACTACCTTTTCAGTTTTTGTGTAAGAGGTCAACGAAACGAGAAAAAAATTTTAGCAAATAAAAAACAAGCCAAAATTTTGTTTATGTTTACTGTTGCAACAATCAACAAAAATTTGGCTGATATAATCTGTAAAAAATATTTTTGGAGTTCGTTTACCTATTACGAGAATTGTGCTAACCAAAACCCCGAAAGGCAAATCTAAAATAGGAGGATATTTGCTATTTTTAATTTAGGGAGAATTAGTAAAGAATTGGTGTTTTTTAGTAAAAAAATAGGCCCTTTTATGCCATAAATAAAGCAAAAACAGAGTTAGGCATAAAGTTAGGCATAAATTGATAATTTTTTAGGTTGTTTTTGAAAAATATCAAAACGCTATATGTCAGTAATTTAGGGCGATTTAGCAATTTGTTTTTGTGTAAAACTCCAATTTTATGGTAGCAATCTGATAAGGTGGGGGTCGGTGGTTCGAGTCCACTCATCTCAACCAAAGAGCTGGAGTGCTTTAGGGCACTTTTTTTGTTACATAAACCCCCACCTTCTTGCCTAGTGGCAAGGCAAGGTGCAACCTTGCATCAGGGTGGCCACCCTGTTAGTTTACGCATCAAATCGCAAGATTTGATATAAGTGGGGTTCGGTGTCGGAGCGGGCGAAGAAGTGTGCGTGCTCGGCCATTCGCCTGCGGCTCATAACGAGTCCACTCATCTTGAGCCAAGTTTGAAATCGCTATATTTCCCGAAAATATCGGTGTGTGGCGATTTTTCTTATATCAAAAATTTTTTGGACTCTTGCCAATTTTCTATAATCTTACTAACTAAAACTGACTAATTACTAATACAAATGGTGAAAATTGGTGATTAAAAAAGAGAGTCAATATTGGCTCTCTTAAATCGTGATTTTATTGTCTTTCAGCCTTTGCCTTTGCAATTCTTTCTTCCGCAGCCGCTTTTCTTGTGTTTGCCTGCTCAATTTGTTTTGCTTGCTGCTCGCGGGTTTTTGCTGTTCTTTCAGCAGGGCTCATGTGGGCATCGTCCCAAATCTTTTTAGCATTTTCTTTTGCACGCTTTAAAGTGTTTTTGCCACGATTTTCTTCAAAGTTTGCTCTGCTTTCAGCTTTTGCTGCGGCAAAATTTGCTTTGTCAACTTCATGTTGTGCTTTTGCATTTTCTTTCATATCTCTGAAAGCTTTTTTCATAAAGTTTTCTTTCTTTTCTTCATCTTTCATTTTTCTTTCTCCTTTTTGTTTTTTAATTAAAAGGTCTTACGCATTTGATAATAAGGTCACAAATATCGGCCGTTTCTTCACGACAACCATTTTTTATCCACTCATCAATAATAGCGTAAGTTCCATTGATATAATAAGCCGAAATGTATTTGCCTTCTGTGTCATCTACGCCAAAATTTTTTAATATTGGAAATAGAATTTTGTTTTGCATATCCTTGTATCTCTCATTTGATTTCATCAAAGCGGGATATTTTGCAGAAACTTGATATACAAGTTTGTTGCTTTTGACATGATTTAGATATGGCATAAGATATTTTGGAGTTATCAAAACTAAATCTTCCTTTTGCTTGCCTGCAATTTTCTTGTCAATGTCTTTATCTTCTTCAGCAAAACAAGAGAAAAAGTCTTTGTTTAGATTATCAATCGTTTCATACAGCAAATCGGTGGTGTTGTCATAATGCAAGTAAAAGGTTGAACGGTTGACACCTGCCTTTTTGCAAATTTCTTTAATTGTGATAAACTCAAAACTTTTTTTGTTTAGAAGCTGTATAAGTGCTTGATTAAAAAGTCGTGATGTGTTGTAATATTTGCTTTCCGATTTGTTCACTCGCACTTCTCCTTTATTTTTATTCTTCGTCACTTATTTCTTTTGCCAGCTTCATAATGTCAGAGCCATATTTTGCTTTTCCTTTTGCAAGCAATTTATTGTAAATTGGATAATTTACTGCACAGCCTACAATTCCAAGCACGCCAACAACAATTCCTGCAATAAAAGCACCAATTCCACTGCCAATAACTTTCATGGCAAGACACATCCCAACTCCAAGCACAAGCGCGCTTACAATTCCAAATGTGTAGCCAAAGATGATTGCTGGCAATTTGGCCTTGTTATCAAGCTTTCTTAATTGTTTG
>CANRFP010000055.1 GCA_947629895.1 uncultured Clostridia bacterium
AATTTCCAATTTTGTATGCCGGGCAAAGCCCTACGCAAGACAAAATTGGAAAACGGGATTTGGAAATGGTGTGGGGATGACTGCACTTTAAATCGCGCTCCGCTGGCGATTTAGGGCAATCGCTCTTGCGAAGAAAAACCTTCGAAGTTTTGTGAAAGCATCTCTTCGAAGTTTTTTTGTTATATATCACTGCCCCGCTGTTGTATATCGCACTCCCCGCTGTCATTCTGAACGAAGTGAAGAATCCCAAAACAGTCCTTGCTGTCATTCTGACGCGGAGCGAGGCGGAGAGGAAGAATCTCATCCTCTCAATGTCATCTTTACAACTATAAGTAGTAAAATAAACAAAAACACAACTAAAAATAGTATTATGTCAAGAGAAAGAGGTAAAAAATGGAAATTTTAGCAAAAAATTTAAGAGATTTGAGGCATCAATATGGCTACACTCAAACACAAATCGCCACAGAAATTGGTGTTTGTTATCAAGCATATCAAAAATATGAACTTGGAACAGCCATCCCTCCCCTGCCAAAACTTATCAAACTTGCAGATTTATTTGATGTCTCGCTTGACTTTTTGGTTGGCAGAAAGGAGATATAAGCTCATGCAAGAACTTTACAATTTTTCAAAAATAATAAAAGAACTGAGAAAGCAAAGCGGCATGACGCAAAAAGAGGTCGCCGAAAAACTTGCTATTAAAACTCAGTCCTATCAATCCTATGAAACAGGCATCACTGTTCCTTCTTTGCAAAAATTTATCAAACTTGCAGATTTATTTGATGTCTCGCTCGACTTTTTGGTTGGCAGAAAGGAAATTTAGTTATGTTTTAATAATCACAAATTACTGTCCTTATTTATCGTCAAAAGCATTGTCAATGGTGCGTTTGCGCAGCTCCTTATATTCCTTTTCATCGATAAGCCCTTGCTCTTTAAGTTTGTTTATCTTTTCAAGATTTGCTGCAAGGTCGTTTTTGTTGTCTTTGATTTCTGGTGTGACTGTTGCGTTTTTATTTGGTGCTGCATTATTTGCCTTCAATTCCTCGTCTGAAATACAAAGCATAAAAATTCCTCCAAGCAAACTGCAAAATAGAAGTGTCAAAACGGCAATTACTGTTAAATCATTTTTACAGCGTGCAGTTCCAAGTTTGCTCAAAGCAACAAACCCAACAATAAGAGGAATCACCCAAATACATCCAAAAATCATTCCAATAATTATAAAAACTTTGCTTGCGGTTTTCATAACCACCTCCCAAAATATAAGAATAGTATTTTATAGCATATAATGTCTAAAAATGTCAACAAAAATCAAATTCTGGCATTCTTTTTATTTTTCTGCCTCCTCAATAAAGTTCATCAAAAATAAAGAAATAGCCGCAAATATGCGGCTCTTTGTTATGTTTTCATAATCTTTTTTTATTCAAGTGACACAAGATAATAATACACCGGTTGGCCGCCGTTTGCAATTGTCACTTCGCAATCTGGATATTTCTTTGCCAAGCTTTCTTGCAATTTGTTGGCATCATCTTCTCGGATGTCCTCGCCATAGAACAAAGTTATGTTCATAACAGCATCGTCAAACATTGCCTCAATAAGTTTTTCGGTGGTTTCGCTAACCAAATTGCCCTTTGCAAGAATGGCCTTGTCGTCAAGTCCAATGATTTCACCTTTTGTAAGGTCAAATCCGTCAACGTGGGTGTCACGAACAGCATATGTCACCGAGCCAGAACGCACACTCTTCATTGCTTCAAGCATAGCATTCTTATTTTCCTCAACGGATGCATCTGGATTGAATGTTATTGCCGCTGAAATGCCCTCTGGCACGCTTTTTGTTGGGATGATTATAAGGTTTTTGCTTGTAACCTCATTTGCTTGCTCTGCTGCCAAAGTGATGTTTTTGTTGTTTGGGAACACGAATACATTTCGTGCAGGCACTTTTTCTGCTGCATTTGCAATGTCCTCTGCGCTTGGATTCATGGTCTGTCCGCCAACAATAATCTCGTCAACGGTAAGCTCTTTGAATATGTTTGCAAGTCCATCGCCCGGAGCAACCGCAATCATGCCAATTTCCTTGCTCTCTTCAACCGCCTGAGCCTTCTTTTTCAGTTCTCTGTTTTGCTCACGCATGTTTTCAATTTTCAAGTTGTATAGTTCGCCAAGTTCCAAAGCGTAGCCAAGTGCTTTGTTTGGCTCGTTTGTGTGAACGTGCACTTTAACAAGCGACAAATCGCCAATGCAAATGACACTATCGCCAATTTCCATAAGTTTTTCACGAAGTTTGGCAATGTCAGCCTCAGTTGTCTTTTTCAGCATATTTATTATCATATACTCGGTGCAGTAACCAAATTCAATGTCGCCAAGTTGATTGATATCCGCAATGACATCGTCCACTGTTTGAGGCTTTGTGTCGTCCTCAAAAGTGTATTCAAGGTCCTCTTCGCCAGCCAAAAAGCGGTAAAAACCTGTGAAAATAACCAAAATTCCTCTTCCGCCGCTGTCCACAACGCCCGCTTTTTTCAAAACAGGAAGCATTTCAGGGGTTTGTTTAAGAATTTCCTCACCCGTGTCAATCACTTTCTTGAGGAAAGTTTCAAAATCATCATGCTTTTTAGCAAGGCTGGCAGCGTTCTCAGCCATAACACGAATTACTGTGAGAATTGTGCCTTCTTTTGGCTTGGTAACCGCCTTATAAGCGATTGCAGCCCCCTCCTGCATGGCTTTTGCAAAATCCTTTGTGGAAACTTCTTTGCAATTTTTTGTTACGCCACAAAATCCTTTAAAAATTTGAGAGGTGATAACGCCGCTGTTTCCTCTAGCGCCGCGCAAAGCACCTTTGGCAAACGCTTCTGAAAGTGATGCCATATCGGTGTTCATACACTTGTTGATTTCTCCAACAGCTGATTTCATAGTTAAAAACATGTTTGTTCCGGTGTCACCATCAGGAACCGGAAAAACGTTCAAACTGTCAATATATTCTTTATTCTGTTCAAGCAGACTAACGCCTGCAAGGACCATTTTCTTAAAGGTCGCTCCATTTAAACTTTTCTGCATCTTATGCTCCTACACACAAACGCCGACAACGTGGACATTAACTGTGTCAACAATCATGCCCGTGAAGTTCTCGACACTGTATTTAACTGATTTTTTTAGCGATTCTGCCACCGCACTGATAGACACACCGTATTTGAGAATGCAGTGAATATCAATGAAGATACGGTTGTCGATGTGGCTTACGGTTATGCCGCGAGAGTATCTTTCTTTTTTAAAAAACTCTCTTGCGCTGTCCTTGAAGTTTTTAGCCACAAGGTCAACAACACCATAGCAATCAAGTGCAACAAAACCAGCAACCGTGCGAATTGCACTGTCGCTGATTGAAAGATTTCCATAGTAATTGTTTGTATCAACAGTCAAGAGAGCCTCCCTTGCATATTTAAAATATATCGCAATAATATAATACAACTTTTAAAGCAATTTGACAAGCGATTTAATAAATTTTTCAAAAACTTAGTAAAATTATATGTAAAAAGAAAAAATTTTAGGCGTAATCTTGCAAAAAACAGTTGATTTTTTTCAATAGATATGTTATTATAAACCCGCAAAACAATTAAAAATAAGGAGAAAAACGATGAGCAGAGTATGTGAAGTGTGCGGAAAAGGGAAAATGGATGGCAAAACAGTCAGCCATGCAAACAACAAAGCACCAAGAAAATATAATGTAAATTTGCAGACAACTGAAATTGATGGCAAACGTGTAAGAGCCTGCACAAAATGCATCAAAACCGCAAAAAAGAACGGCGCAAACTAAACCCAAAAACAAAAAATAAACAGCAACCCTCTGCTGTTTTTATTTTTTAAAAAACTTGCATAAATAACTCCCAGCTCAAATTACGCCATAAAATTTTTGATGAGAAGGGGCTTTGCCTGCTCTCAAAAATTTTATGGCACTTCTACCGCTGCAAAATGCACAGCGTGATTTTGCAAGGTGCGGAAAGGGGCCCGCGGGGAAAACGAATTTTAGCGGTTAAAAAACACAGCAACTTGCTGTGTTTTTGTATCCGCGTTAAAATTATAGTTGTCCCCGCGCCTAAATTTTCTCACCTCCCACGCACGCCAAATTACGGTGCGAAGGTTTCCAACTTCATAAGCATCGCCCACAATGTGAACATGTTTTCCTGCCTTTGCAACTGGTGCTGGAGTGTATCCAATGGCCATGATAACGCTGTCTGCCTTAACCTCTTTTACACCCTCTTTTGTTTTCAAAACAACCTTGCCTTTTTGAATTTCTTGGCAGAAAGTTTCAAGATAAACAGGCACTTTGTTTGTTTTGAAATAGTCTTTCAAATAGGAAGAGTTTGCCATGCAAAGCCCATTTGAAATCATAAGGTCATTTTGCGCCTCAACAATAACAGGTTTTTTGCCCTGCAAATGAAGGTCATAGGCAATTTCGCATCCAGAAAGCCCGCCACCGATAACAACAACATTTTCGCCAACTTTCTGTCCAAGCAAATAGTCAACCGCCTCAATCGAATTTTCAATTCCCTTAATGTTCAAGCGTTTTGGTTTTGAGCCTGTTGCAACAACAATTTCGTCTGCATCCAAAGCCTTCAAATCGGTTACTTCGGTGTTAAACTTCACCTCAATTCCCAATTGTGCAACTCTTCTTCTTTCCCATTCAACCAAAGCACGGTCCTTCTCTTTAAACTTTGGTGCTGCAGCAGCAATAAACACGCCGCCAAGTTTGTCAGTTTTCTCATAAATTGTTGCTTTGTGTCCTCTCATTGTTGCCACAATCGCAACTTCCATTCCGCCAATTCCGCCGCCAATAATTGCCACTTTCTTTGGCTTTTTGGCTGGTTTAATGTCATATTTTCCGCCGTCCATCGTCATTGGGTTCAATGCGCATCTGGACATATGAATGCTGTCCGCCATCGAGCAAGCGTTTGCCACACCCTTATAATGCGACATAGCAAGGCAAGCATTGTGGCAGCAAATGCAAGGCTTAATTTCATCCATTCTGCCTTCCATAAGTTTTGTAACCCACTCTGGGTCAACAAGGAACTGCCTTGCCACACCCATAGCATCAATCTTTTTGTCTTTAATTGCCTTAGCAGCAGTGGCAGGGTCCATTCTTCCAGCGCAAACCACTGGTGCATTGGTGAATTTTCTGATGTGCGCAACATCTTCCAAATTGCAGTTTGTTGGCATGTAAGCAGGTGGATGAGCCCAATACCAAGCATCATACGTTCCGTTGTCTGCATCAAACATATCATAGCCGGCCTCTTCAAGATATTTGATGGCTTTTTCACTTTCAGCCATATCCCGCCCAACTTCTTTAAATTCCTCGCCAGGCATAGCCCCCTCGCAGAAACCTTTTGTTTTGCTTACAACTGAATATCTCAACGAAACAGGATAGTCTGCCCCACAAGCAGCCTTAATCGCCTTAACCACATCAGTTGCAAAGCGGAAACGATTTTCAAAACTTCCGCCATACTCATCGTCACGATGATTTGTGTATTCGGTGCAGAATTGGTCCAACAAATACCCCTCGTGCACAGCGTGAATTTCAACGCCATCAACACCTGCTTCCTTGCACTTCAAAGCGGTTTTGGCAAAAGCATCAATCATTTTGTGAATTTCTTTAACAGTTATTTGCCTGCAAGTGCACCCCTCTGCCCAGCGCGAAGGCAGTTCGCTTGGCGATGCACACAAATATTGAATGTCAAAAATTGGTTTAACCAATGTCCCAAGAAATTTGTTTTTCAGCATTGGAACAAAATTGTTTGGCACTGAGAAAGAACGCCCAAATCCAGCGGTGAGTTGGACAAAAAGTTTTGCCCCCGTTTTGTGAAACTCCTCCATATAAGTTTTCAGTTTCTTGAATGCTCCATTCGCTTTGTAGAGCCAGCCGCCGCCCATCAAATTCTTAAGTGGTGCAATTCCAGGGATGATAAGCCCTGCGTTATTTTTTGCAATTTCCATAAAGAAATCTGCGGCATCCTTGTCAAAATGATGTGGCTCCATCCAACCAAAAAGCGATGTTCCTCCCATAGGGCAAACAACAATCCTGTTTTTTATCTCCACATTTCCAATTTTCCAAGGCGTGAAAAGTGGTTCAAATTTCTTTTCCATAAAACCTCCAATTAATTTGATTTTACGGCATTTTTCGCGCACCTGTCAAGCAATTTGGCATATTAACACAAAAATCAATATATTAACACACATACACATTAACACATACCCAAACAGCAAAATCATTAAAAAAGTTGACAAACAAACAGTTGCCATTTTATAATGAAAATCTAAGGAGAAACCAATGAAAAAGATTTTGTTTGTCTGCGCGCCAAACAGCGCTGCTGTTGATTGTTCCATGGGCGGAGCGGTTGCCTCGCTTTTAAACGCCTTGATTGAAGAAAATGAAAGAAATAGGGATTTTGATTTCTATTTTGTTTCGCCATATGGGGTTAAGAAAACTTACACAAACACACAGGTTTTCAAAATAGATGTAAACATAAAACGCACAATATTTGGCAAAAGAATAAATCTATTTCAATATTATAATGACTGCTTTAATAAAGCAAAAGAAATAAACCCAGATTATATTATCTATGAAAATGGCTCAAAACCTTATTACAGTCACCTATTTGCCAAAGAATTTGGAAGAGAAAAAATGATGTGGCATATACATTGGCAAGTAACAAGAAAAATGGATATCAGCAAAACCTTCAGCACTTTAATCTCTTGCAGCACCTTCATTGAAAACGATTGGAAAGAATGGGGAAGATTTAAACAATCCATCAATTTTTTCACCTTAAAAAACTGCTTGTGTATACAAAATGCCGGTAAGAAACTTTCTCTTTCTGAGAAAGAAGAATTTAGAAAATCGCTTGGATTTGAAAAAGATGATAAAATATTTATTTACACCGGCAGGTTACAACCTCAAAAAGGAGTTGCCGAAATTTTGCAAGCACTCAAATTGGTTGAAGACCCAAAGGTTAAAGTTTTAGTCGTTGGAGGCTCGAATTACACCAAATCCACAACAACAGGGTATGTAAAAAAATTATACAAAATTTCAAAAAATGAAATAGCAAACAAACGCGTGATTTTCACAGGATATGTTTCGCCAGATATATTATATAAATATTATGAAATCGCCGATGCCCAACTCATCCCTTCACTTTGGCAAGAGGCGGCCGGACTTATTGCATTAGAAGGAAGAGCCCATAACCTGCCACAAATCATCACAAATTCTGGTGGGCTCCCAGAATTTGCAAGCCCAAATGCAATCAAGATTGACAGAAAAAAGGATGTTGTTAAAAATTTGGCAAAAGCAATGCAAAAATGTGCAAACACAACCAGAACCTCAAAAGAGAACATCCCATACACCCCAATCACGTATTACCAAGATTTTAAAGCGATAATCAATGAAAAAAAGTAAAATCCAAAAATTTTACTTTTTTTATTTGAAAAAAACACAAAAATATGTTATACTCAAACCGATGACTTTGTAACAACAAAAACGGATGCCAAACCCCAACTCGCTGCAACCCTCAAATTCAAAACCCCAATATGCAGCCGTAGCTCAGCTGGATAGAGCGATCGCCTCCTAAGTATCAAGTCGAACATAACAAAAATGCACCAAATCGCCCTAAATACCGACAATTTCACGCCCGCCACCAATAATCAATTTTCAAAAAGTCACCAAATCTCCACCATAGGCACCAAATCTCCACCATAGGCACCAAAAACCACTTTTCACGCGAAAACCAGCAATTTGTTCAAACACAACACAAAAACCAATTCCAAAACCACAAAACTACCAATATGCAGCCGTAGCTCAGCTGGATAGAGCGATCGCCTCCTAAGCGATAGGTCAGCAGTTCAAATCTGCTCGGTTGCACCAATTTA
>CANRFP010000056.1 GCA_947629895.1 uncultured Clostridia bacterium
CCCAAGAAAGCACCTCGAAATAGTTGTTCCCAAAATTAGAAACAGGCGCGCCTGTGCCGGGCAAAGCCCTACGCAAGACAAAATTGGAAAACAGGATTTTGAATGGTGAAGGTATTGCTTTGCGGGCGACTCTCTTGCGAAGTGGGGCGCTGAGGGTGATAGGCGAAAACTGCGCTGCTGTCATGTTGAGCGAAGCGAAACATCCAAAGAATTATGCTAAGTGACGGTTAAAATTCTTCAAATGAATGTTTAAAACAAAAATTTTTTCAATTTTTTTCAAAAACATATTGCAAAATTTTTTTTAAGATGATAGTATATATATAAGGAGATTTTTATGAAAAAATTTGTGAAAAATGCCATGCTTGTTTTGTTGACAGGAGGAATGGTTTTATCAGCCGCAATTGGTTTTACGGCTTGCAGCAACACACCGGATGTGCCAAAAGATGACGACAATAAGCATGAGCAAGTTGTTCCAAATCCAGACGATGGCAAAGATGACCCAACAAAGCCACCTGTTGTTGATGACAAACAGGCTCTTGAAAACGCTGCTGGAACAATTTTGGCTGTTTTAGATGAAGCAAAAGAGGCTATGAATTTCCATTATGTTGAGGGGAAAGCAAACTTTTATGCCCAAACTTTGAGTGATGGCTTTAAGTTGAAATATTCTGTTGGGAACACCAATGAATATTACATTGGAACAAAAACTGATGCAGGCGCTTACGACAACGTTATGAGAATTTATCAAGATGAAAATGGAAATTGGGTTGGAGAAACAGCAAAAGAAGAAATTGTGTCTGAAAATCCTTTGAGATTGTATGATGCTGAATGGACTGTTTTTGAAGATGGACATTTGATTGGCACTGTGGAAGGCGAACAAGTTTCTGCAACTGTAAATGACAACCTTACCGCCATTCTTTGGACAGTAAATGGGCAAAATTTTCAACTTGACCAAATTGGCGAAATCAACTTGCAAATTCCAGAATTTACAGACCTCACAAAACCAGCCGAAGAATATGTGTATCAAACAGTGAACGGACAGAGAGAATACAACATCCCTCTGCTTGCCAAAACTTTGGAGGAAGTTCTTAAAGCCAATCCTGACATTTTGAAAAAGGCGAACGGTTCAGTTTCTACAAACCTTAAAAAAGTAACTCATATAAAAGATAATGAAGATGGACTTGTTTTTGGAGCATATTGTTTTGCATCAAATGGCACAAAATGTTATAAAGCTTTTACTTTTAAAAATCGATTTGTCGAAGATAATTTAACTGTCGAGGCTTTAGAAAATGCGTTGACGGTGGGCTCTTTAAAAATGGTGGACTCTTTTCCTTTTGAAACTTCAACATTTGATAATGACGAAGAATTTAATATAATGGCAAAAAATATTATGGTTAAACTTGCACAGGATGGCTGTCAAGGGAATAGCATAAATAATCAAGGAGAAGCACTCCCTGAATTTAATAATGCTAAAGTTGTGCTTGGCTTTAAGACCGAAAATTCGCCAACAACTTCAGGTGGAGATTTGGGAATTCAATCGGCAAGTGATTATCTGTTTGTTGTCAAAGAAAGCAATGGTAATGTGGAAGAAATAAATCTAAGGGTTGCGGTTGCATATAGTTGGAATGGTGAAAACGATAATCTTGTAAATTATGATGCAAGCAAGGTTTTGGTTGTTACACTTGAAAGAGAAAATATTTTAAAAGATAATATTAAACTTTATGATGATAACAATAAGATTAGCCCAAATACGGAGATTACACCGTATTTTGAAGAAAAAAGATACTAAAAAAATTGCAAGGAAATCAATTTTCCTTGTTTTTTTTTATTATTTGTGCTATCATAACAATATGAAAAAGAAAATACGCGTTTTATCAATTTTATTATGTTTTGTTTTTCTCTTCTTTGTGGGTTGTGGAGCGGGAGAGGAAGATTTTGATGATGAAAATTTTGGAGAAACAATAAGCACAAGAATGCTTTCTGGTGTCAAGGCACTTTCCAAACCTTCATCATATAGTTTTAAGGATGCGGTTGGTGAGTTGGCATCAGAAAACTATTATAATATTTTTGCACACGAAATATTGCAACAACTTTATTTAGTTTACGAAACCACTTATACAGGATTTGCAGATCAAATTTTTGATTTTACAAGTGACGAACTTGCAAACGGGATAACTTATCAGCACTTTGGTGACAATGAAAACAATAAATACTATTTATATGATAGTATAAGATACACCATCACAAAAGTGACAAGCAACTTAAATGAAAGTGATGGGGTGCAAAGCCAAACAATAATAATTGACACAAACAGTGGCTGGAATTGGGCTGTCCCTACTAGCATAGAAGGAACAGCATTTGATAAGACTGAATTTGAAAAATCTGGCTCATCTTATACAATTGAAAGCGATGATTGGCTTTATTCAATGTGGGGTTTTGATGGCAGTGGGGAAATGCCTTCATTTTCACAGTATTATGCAAAAAGGAATAATGGAAAACCTTTGGAAGGTGCAGGCTTATATTATGAATATTATTATTCCCCTTTTTACAAAGAGGGGTATTCGGGCAGTGAGCCTCTTGTGAACTACTATCAGGATGCTTTGGAGTATGCAACATATTTGTTTGTGCTCGGTTTTGATTATGTTGACGACAATGGTGCTGAAATTGCCGTTGAAAAAGATTATTTCAATTTCATTATCAACCTTGCAAGTGAAAATCCAATTCAAGTTAGGGCAAAGGCGTTTGGAGAAAGTGCAGTTCCAATTTCAAAGGCGCTTGAAACGGTTAAAGATTGGTATAAGAAAATGGGAAACATTGTTGGGTTGACTGACAAAAACAAAACGCAGCTCAAAAGATTTATTTTGGACAAAGTGATTGGCAAAAACAGCCCAAACACATTCACAGTTGAAATGTATAATCAAAAAGAGGGCGAAAGTGAAAAGCGCGACAGCAGCCAGGACCTTACTTTTAACAGAAATTACAACGCTGTTGTGGAGAACATTATCAATTATGCGTGCGAGCAAACTCGAATTGGATATACAATTGAAGGCGGTGAAACAAAGCCTTTGACATTGGACAACGAATATATGGCATCGGTTGTGAAAGATTATCCGGGCAACAATTTCTTTATGAATTACACAAGCATTGACGGAACTAACAAAAGCGATGATGAGCATATGTTCCACTACATACAGCCTGGCGAATATCAAAGTTTGGTGCTTATGCCAGAACTTGTTGACATTGAAAATGGCTTGCCTTTGTCTGATATAATTCTCGCTTTTGAATACTATAATGATGATGCAGACTCCGACCATGATGCTTGGTCAAGCGATGAAGGAAAGGAATATGCTGACTCCATCACAATCAACGTTGGCATGAGATTTTTTGATAAAACAGCTGAGGGCGGAGAGGTGTTTGAGTTTACTCCAAAACAAATTACAATTCCTTATGGCAGATACAATTCTTTTGAAAACGACTTGCCATTTAATGACCCAAACAAAATTTTCCCAGACGAATATTGGCTGAGCATCACAAATGATGAAAAAGAGGGCGCAAATGGAATTTTTATTGATAAAGAAATTAAGTTTGATGCCAATTATGGATTTTTTAACAATAACATTGGCGGCGGAGCGATAAATGCGGCGGAAAGCGATGACAAAACAATAACTTTGAGCGGGACAAACAAAGCAAGAGAATATTATGTGACAAAGCCTTCAACATCTTATGGCAGTTATGGAATTTTGAATTACGAGAAATTTATGGGCAGTGACGGTTGCGATTATTTGGAAATTTACTTTGATATTGTTAAAGACAAAACCAAACCAAACATAAACTACAATTTCAAAGTTGGGCTTACAAATCTTTTCTATGATGACGGAAATCACAATTTTGATTGATTTTGCTATTTACAAATCCATATTTATGTGTTATAATTGGGCAAAGTGAGGTTTATTATGGATGCTGGCGTTATTGTGGCTATTTGTTTTGCAGGCGTTTTGTTTTTGGCATGTGTGATTTTCTTTATTCTTTTGCCATGCAAAGCTTATTTCACAGCGTTGTTTTCTGGCTGCCCAATTTCGGGCTTTCGGGCAATAAGTTTGAAAATGCGAAAAATTGATGTGCAAAAAATTGTTGAGGCCTACATTTTGGCAAAGAAGGCGCATCTTGGAATCACCCTTTTTGACATTGAAACAGTTTTGGTGTCGGGCGGACATCCGTTGAACATTATTGAGGGGCTGATTGCTTCCAAAAGCGCAAAATTGGATTTTAATTTTGATTTTGCAAAGGCGATTGACATTTCGGGCATGAACGTGCTTGAAGTTGTTAGAGAGTGCGTGAGCCCAAAACTTATTGAAATGCCGCTTATAACTTCTGTGGCAAGGGATAATAAAGAAGTGAATGTTAAAATTTCCCTAACTTTGAAAGTTAATTTGAAAAACTTTTTGAAGGGAGTCACAGATGAAACCGTTTCGGCAAGGGCTGTGGAAGCGGTGGTTACAAAAATTGCCAACACCGCCCGGGCAAGCGAACTTGTGTCCAGGCCAGAACTGATTGACAAAGCCATATTTGATGCGAATGTTGACGCAGACAGCAAATATGAGCTTGTTTCGGCGGATGTGATTCATGCTGACCTTGGAAACGACAGAGGCTTGCCAATGGAAAAGGAACAAATTGAAAAGAACAGGATTCTTGCGGCAAATCAACTTGAACAAAGGCGGCTTTTGGCTGTGGCTGTTGAGCAAGAGATGAAAGCAAAAGAAGCGGAAATGAGGGCAAAACAAGCCGAAAATGATGCCGAAGTGCCAAAGGCGATAATTCAAGCCATAAATGAAGGCAAAATTAAGGATATGGTTGATTATTACAAACTTGAAAACTTACAAGCGGACACTGAAATGCGAAGAAAACTCACCGGCAAAAAGCAAGATAACAGAAATGTTTTTTAGGGAGAAAATATGTATATTGCAATTTATTTAGTTGTCATATTTTGTTTTTGTGCACTTGCGATTGCAATATTCTTTTATTTTCGCAATAAGGAAAAGCGGAAACTTGAAGAGATAAATAATGGCAAAAAATCAAAGAGCGTGGAGAAGACCGAGCCTCAACTTCAAACAGAGAGCGATTTGGGCGTGGAATTTACAACTGACGAGGAACTTTCCAAAACAAAACCAACTGTTCAAGCGGAATTTGAAGATTTTACGCTTGATTTGGGCGAGGAAAAAATTGAAAAAAGTGACCCACAAACGGTGAATTTGGAAAATAAAAGGTCTTCATTGGAAGATAAGTTTGCAGAATATGAAAGGTTTTTGCAAAGGCATATGGGCAGAAAATATGAAGAGAGTGGTGAGCTTGACACGGGAAACATAAGCCAAGACGACTTTGACGAATTTGACGAATTTGATGATGAGCCAAACAATGTTTCTGAATTGGATGCTTTGGCAAACTTTGATTTTGATATGCTTAAAAACAAATCTGAAAGCGAAATTGATGAAATTATCAGCAGACTGCCAGAAAAGGCACAACAAATTTTGAGAGAAGATATTTTGGGCAGAAGAGATGTGGATTAAGTTTAGGCTTAATCTTTTTTTAATTCCTATTTCAACATTTTAAAACATAGAATATACAAATGTGGCGAGGTTTGTATGTTCAATTTTTTTGCTGAAATAAAAGAAAATTTGAAAAATCCAAAAGGGCTGGATTTTGAAGGCTTTAATTTGATAAATTTATCTGGACATTTGCTTTATGTGGAAGGGCATCTTGGGCTTGTTACACTTTCAAAAGAATTAGTTTCATTCAAAATAAAGGGTGGCGTTGTGATGGTTGAGGGGGAAGATATGATTTTGTCTGAACTCACAGAAAACACCATAAAAATTTGCGGAAAAATTAAAAAGGTGGAGCAAGTTTGATGAAATTAAAAAACAGGTCAAAATTTGAAATTTCTGGCTTAAATCAAGAAAAAATATTAAATTTTCTATCAAAAAACGTGTTTTTGCAAGAAATTAACCGAAAAAGCAAAACGCAAACATCTTTTGTTTGTTCATATTTTGACCATAAAAAAGTGAAAAAATTTCTTGACGAAAACAACATTAAAATTGAAAAAATCCAGCATTTTGGAGCAGCGGTTAAACTGCAAAATTTGTTTAAAAGTTATGGTGTGGTTTGTGCGGTTGTTGTGTTTTTTTCTCTCTTTATTTTGCAAAGACAATTTGTTTTGCAATTTGATGTGCTTGGAGTTGAAAGCCTTTCAAAAACAGAAATAGTTGATTTTGTAAATCAAAATTATTCGCGTTTTATGCCAAATTTGAACACGAAAGAAATTGAAAAAGGATTGGTGGACAAGTTTGACAAAGTCAGTTTTGCCTCTTGCATGATTAAAGGGCAAACTCTTGTTATTAACATAAAAGAAAAAGTTTTGCCAGAGCAAATGTATGGTGAGTTTTCGCCAATTATTGCAAAAAATGATGGCAAAATCACGCAAATTAACCTCATTTCTGGAACGGTTAGTGTTAAGGTTGGGGATTTTGTTCGAAAGGGAGAGGTTTTGGTTGAGCCTTACACCATAGACACAAGCGGAAGTTTGAAAAAGGTTGAGGCAAAAGCAGAAATTTTGGCAGATGTTTATTATGAGGCGGAAGTCAGCCACAGCGAACATATTGTGGAAGTTTTAAGAACGGGAAGGTTTGTGGAAAGAAACGAGATTAAACTTTTTGGGCTTGTGATTTATTCCTATAAAGAAAAAATTCCATACAAGATGTATGAAGTTGAGAGAGAAGACGTTAAGTTGAATAAAAATGTGCTTTTGCCATTTACAATGGAAAAAGTGAAGGTGTATGAACTTGTGGAGAATGTTGTTGAAAGCAAATTTGAGGATGTTAAAGACGAATTTATTGAAAAAGCAAGGCAAAAAACTTTGGAAAATATAAAAAACTATGATAAAATAAAAGAAGAATTTTACAATATAACAAACCAAGCGGATGTGACGATTGTAAATTATTGCATTGTTATTGAAGAAAACATGGGAGTTTATTATGATAATTGATGGAAAAATTTCCCCTTACAAAAGAAAAATCACCGCTCTTTTTAAGGTTGCAGAAGAGGTTTTAAAGGAAGATTTTGAAGATGTTTCTGTTTCTTTGAATTTTGTAAGTGAAAAAGAAATTTGTGAATTGAACAAAAAATTTCGCGGGCTCGAAAAAGTGACAGATGTGCTTTCTTTTCCAAATTTAAACAAAAAAGTGGGTGAAAAGTTGAAAAATTTTGAAAAAGAACGCAATTTTGACGATAACTTGCTTTTTTTGGGTGATATTGTGATTTGTAAAAGCGTTGCCGAACGTCAGGCAAAGGAATATGGACACAGCACAGAAAGAGAAGTTTGTTTTTTGGCTTTGCACGGGCTGTTGCATCTTTTGGGCTATGACCACATTGAAAAAGATGATGAAATTCTTATGCAAGGCACGGCGGATGAAATATTAAAAAAATGTGGAGTTAACAGATGAAGTGTGGATATGTGGCAGTTTTGGGGCTTCCAAATGCGGGGAAAAGCAGCCTTGTAAACTATCTTGTTGGCGAAGAAGTGGCAGTTGTTTCGCACAGGAGGCAAACAACACGAAATTCAATTCTTGGAATTTTGAATGTTGAAAATGCTC
>CANRFP010000057.1 GCA_947629895.1 uncultured Clostridia bacterium
TCTTTTGATGCCATGGTTTCAGGCAGTTACAGCGATTTGGTGTTTAAAAACAACTTTGATTTTCCGCTTTACATCAAAACTTTCTCAGACAGTCAAAAGGTTGGCGTGGAAATCTATGGGCAGAAACTTAATGACGGCGAAGAAATCAAAACAAGAAGCGAACTTGTCAAAATCCTTCCGCACAATGGCGACAGGGTTGTTGCGGACGCAAAAGGCGATTATTCAAGCAAAATACTTTACAAAGGCGAGTATTTTCGTGTAAAATATCCACGAGAGGGATATGAAAGCAAGGGTTTTGTTGAATATTATCAAGACGGGCAACTTGTCGGGCAGAAAGAGATAAGGCATGATTTCTATCAAGCGCAAGATGGGATTGTCATGGAAGGTGTGGAAGACCCAGCGCCAAGCATGAGCATACCAGTCAGCGATGTCAAGATAATCAAGCCGCAAAAAGTGACAAAGGAAAACGAAGAGGCGGTTAGGGCGAAACTTGAAAAGACAAATCCAAGCAAATTCAATCCATAACTTAAAAATTTGGAGAATATAATATAAAAAATGAAGGAAAAGCAAGAACTGACGCTGAAAAAGAAGATTTTAAGGACAATTTTGGTGCTTGTTATTTTGGCGGCAGTGCTTACACTTGCCTATTTTATTCTGGTTTGGACGGGCGCGTGGGAATACATAAATTCGGTTGAAAAAATCCGCTCGCTCATTCTTTCACTTGGCTTTTGGGGAAGATTTGTTTTTGTTTTCATCCAATTTTTGCAAGTGACATTTCTTCCAATTCCATCCACTGTTTCAACGCTTGCGGGAGTTTTGATTTATGGCCCGCTTCAAACGGCGCTTTTGTCACTTGCGGGCATAATCTTAGGCAGTGTTTTTGCCTTCTTTTTGGGCAGAGTTTTTGGCAAAAGGCTTGTGGAATTTATGGTGGGCAAAGAAACTTGCGAAAAGTGGACAAAGTTTCTCACCGATGCGAAATATTCCTTTTTTGTAATGATGGTTTTGCCAGTTTTTCCAGATGACGTGCTGTGTTTGGTGGCGGGGCTGACGGATATGAGTTGGACATTTTTTGTTGTCACAAATCTCATTTCGCGCCCGATTGGCATTTTCATGACTTGCTACATCGGCAGCGGGGAAATCATCCCATATCACGGCTGGGGGCTTGCAGTTTGGGCGGTGATTGTTGTTGTCGTTGCCGTTTTGATTTTCCTTTCATATAAGTATAGGGCGCAAATTGAAAACTTTATGAAAAAATGTTTTTCTTCGCGCAAAGAAAAAACGAAAGAAAAACAAGTTGAAGCAGAAAACATAAATGACGAAAAAATTGAAAGTAATGAAGAAAAATCTTCTCAAAAACCTAAAAATGCCGCAAAAAAGCCTAAAAAAGATGAAAAAACTGAGAAAAAAGAGTGATTACTCTTTTTTTAATATGATAAACGCCCCTTCTTTGATTTGCTTTGGCGACATTTGATTGTCAAGCAAAATCTTTGTGCTGTCAATGCCAAATTTCTGCGAGATGATTTTCAAATTTTCATCTTTTTTCACTCTATAATATGGAAAAGTTATTTTTTCAATCATAAAAACTCCTTTAAATATTTTACTTGCATATTTGTCCAAAAATTCTTATAAATTATCTTGTATGAAATCAATCTTCAAAAATGTTGTCATAATCACACTTTTCACATTCTTGACGCGCTTTTTGGGCTTTTTCTTTCGCATCTATCTTTCACGTCAAATCGGCGCAGAAGCCCTGGGGCTTTATCAGGTGGCAATGTCGGTGTTTATGGTTTTGATGACAATCGTGTCAAGCGGATTTACACTGATTATTTCGCGCATGACGGCAAGTTATCGCGTTCACTCCAACAAAAAAGCCATGGGCAGTCTTGTGTCCACAAGTTTGATTGTTGGCCTTATCGTCAGCATCATTTTGTGCCTTGTGATTTTGATTTTTCGCAATCTTTTTGCAAATCTCTTCACGGATGCAAACTGCGCGAACATTTTGATTATTCTGCTCCCGTCACTGATTTTCTCATCGATTTACTGCGTTTTTCGCGGAGCAATGTGGGGAAGTGACAACTATTTTGGCTTGTGCGCCACCGAACTTTTTGAAGAAGTGTCCAAAATTGTCATTTGCGTTTTGATTTTGGCTTCGGGCATGACCGCCATTCAATATGCCATGTCGGTTGCGTGGAGTTTCACACTCTCGTGCGTGCTTTCGGCGTTTTTTGTGGTGCTTTTGTATTTTTTCTATGGCGGGAAACTCAACAAGCCGTCAAAGGTGTATAAAAAACTCATTCGTCAGTCCGCGCCAATCACGGGCGTGAGAGTTGTTGGAAGTTTTGTTCAGCCGCTTGTGGCGCTTATTCTGCCTGCACAACTCATTGCCGCGGGCTTCACGTCTTCTCAGGCGATGAGTTTGTATGGCGTGGCGTTTGGCATGACAATCCCGTTTTTGTATCTTCCAACAGCCATTATCGGCTCACTTTCCACGGCGCTTGTGCCAGACATCTCAATGGCAATGGTGCAAAATGACAGCGACCACATCCAAAAACGCGTGTCATCATCTGTGTTGTTTGCGCTTTTCGTTTCCTTTTGGATTGTGCCGACCTTCATCGCAATAGGCGACAAATTTGGGCTGTTTTTATACAACAATGTGCTTTCTGGGACGCTTTTGCAATACTCCGCTTGGCTTATGATCCCAATGGGCGTTGGCAACATCATCTCCGCAATCTCAAACTCAGTTGGGCTTGAAGTGAAATCCTTTTTCAACTATCTTGCCGGCGAAGTGTTTCTGTTTTTGTGCATTTTGATTTTGCCAAGATACATCGGCATCCACGCACTCATCTTGGGCATGGGGCTTTCCAGCCTTGTCAGCCTGTTTTTGAATATGCATATGTTAAAGCGCAAACTGAAAATCAAATTTGCCATAAAAAAAGACCTGATTTTGATGATTTTGCTGTCCATTCCCGTCACGGCAACCGTGTCATTTTTGAGTTCGCTTTTGTCATATGTTATGCCGCTGTTTTTCGACCTTGCAATCTCTTGCGGCGTGGGAGTTGTCATGTTCGCGCTTCTATGCATGGTGTTTAATGTGATAAATTTTGATGTATACTTTATAAAAATAAAGAGTAAATTTAAAAAGCGTTGTTCTGAGCAATAATAACACTTCGTCATTCTGAACGCAGTGAAGAATCTCATGAGATGTTTCGCTCCGCCCGTCTTCAGCGTGCAGTGTCAAAAACATTGCAGGTTTTGCCAAATTTCCGCCAAGATTTTTGCAATCCGTCATCATTCGACAGAAAGGGTGAAAAGTTGACAAAAACAAATATTTTTCTTTTTCCACAATTTGCAACAATATGTTATCTTATTCTTGTTTTGCAAAGCACAAAAAAAGGAGATTAAAATGGAAAAAGTAAAAGAAAACAAATTGCCAAAAATTTACATTGCAGACAACACAGAAGACAACGAATTGATTGAATATTTCAAAAACAGCGAACAATTTGAGTTTGTTGGGGCAAGTTTTGACGGGCTTAAGGTGGTTGAAGATGTTGAAAACTTAAAGCCAGACATTCTTGTCAGCGAAGTTATGCTGACAAATTTGGACGGATTTGCAGTTTTGGAGAAGATAAAGGGCGCGAACATGCCAAAGGTGTTTTTTATCTCAAATCTTTCTCACAGCGGCTTTGTGACAAAGGCTATCCAACTTGGAGCAAGTTATTTTATGCTTAAACCCGTTTCAGCGGAAAATCTTGAAAATCGCATATTTGAAGTGATAAACAACGGGCGTGGCAGCGGCGAAAGCAAGCAACTTGACGAAAAAATTTCAAATATTTTTATCAGCATAGGCATTCCAGCGCATATAAAAGGATATCAATTTCTTCGCGAGGCGGTTAAACTTGCCGTGGAAGAGCCTGAAATCATCGGTTCAATCACAAAAAAACTCTATCCAACCATTGCGGAACGCTTTGAAACAAGTTCAAGCAAGGTTGAAAGGGGGATGCGCCACGCAATCGAAGTTGCTTGGAATCGCGGAAAAATTGAAAATATCAACAATATTTTTGGCTTGAAGATATATAATAGGAATGAGAAGCCTACAAATGGCGAACTCATTGCCTTGATCGCTGATAAAATGATTATGGATGGCTGATATTGGCGTTTTCAAAAAAAATTTGCTAAAAAAGTAAAAAATTTTTGATTTAGGTATTGAATTACAAAAAATGATGTGATATAATAATGCCATCGATAGGAGGTATTTTATGTCCAGAACATTCTCAAAAATCTTAGTTATCTGCGCCATGGTGGTTGTTTTGCCTTTGTTGGTGGTTGGAACAGTTTTTGCTGCATACCACTCAATCGACAGCACCGTTAAAGTTGGCGTGGTGTTTGTGAATGACGAAAAAGTTTCAGGCGATATCACTGATATTTACGCCACAGTTAAGTATGGCGATGAAAACTCAGAAAAACTTGAAATCGTAAAAGGTCACACTCAAACAGCAACCGTTTCTGCAGTTTTTTCTGAAAAGGCCTACACATTTGAAGGCTGGTTTATGGGAGACGCAGACGCCTATAAAAAGGCAGTAACAAGCGGAAATGCAAACCTTGACAAATCAAGTGAAATCACATTCGATATGTCAAGCACAACAGATGTTGTTGCAGTTTACAGCGTTCATAAATTCACAATTTCTTATACTGGAGACGAAGCCCCAGAAAACGCCGTAACATATGTTAAATATGGCGACAAACTTGCTGACCCAAAATCTAAAACAAACAGCAGCATTGCAGATGATAAATGCTACAGAGGCTGGGTTGTAAACGGCGACACTTCTGCAAAAAGATATAAATATGCTACATTTGATGGAGAAGGCCCATACACTCTTGAAAATCCAATTGACACCAGAAAAAGCGTTAATTTGACTCTTAAACAGGGCGAAACAACACAATCTTACACTGCATATGTTGAAGACAAAGATGCAAACGAAACACCAGTTAAATTGAACAGCCTTGATATTGACACAGTTTTTTCAACTGGAGTTAAAAAAGCAGGCTACAAATATTCTTGGAAGGACAGCGAAGGAAATGTTGTAAATGAAGTTCCTGCAGAAAACGCAGAATACACCCTCAATGAAGAAACAATTCAATATAAAGCAAACATCACAACAAGTGAAAACATCACAGACCAAGTTGCAAGCGCAACATTCACAGTTGAAAGCTATGAAGCGATTTCAAACTTGTTCAACCTTAAAAGCAAATATTCATTCTTTGAAGTAAAACAAATCAAAGTTGGCGGAACTCAATATAGTGATGCAGGAACTTTTGTAAACGCTTTTGTTGCCGCTAACCCAGAAGAATCTGCCACAGCCGAAATCACTGTTGACTCTGAAAGCAAGTATGACAAAATTAAAGTTGCTTCAGTTATGTTTAAAGCTAAAACATCTGAACTGATTTATGACAAAACTGTTTACAGCAGTGCAGGAAGTGCTTTAGGTGGATCGAAGAACGACGGCTGGGATGCTGCTGATACAAACAGAGAAGTTGAAGGAAATGCATCAATTTACAAACTCTTGAATATGCTGTTAGGAAATGGCCCAGAACTTCAAACTTTCTATAGTGATGAACACCAACAGAATCAAGTTACAGCAAAAGAAATACGCATTGTTATGACTGGTGACGACCATTATGAACATAGAATTGATCTTAACAGTGACATGACAATCTATGACTTTATGCAAATTATCTTTGATAATAAATGGGCTTCTGGAGTTAGTGAGCGTGGAACATTTGAAATTCAAAGAATTGATGTTTTGTTTGAATAATTAAAAATATTTTTGAAAAATAGCAAAAATTATTTGACATTGTCTTTCTAAGTGTGATAAACTTAGAAAGCAATGGGAGTTTAGCTCAGTTGGTAGAGTACCTGCCTTACAAGCAGAGGGTCATAGGTTCGAGCCCTATAACTCCCACCAAAATAAGCAGAATAACAAAAGACTGTCATTTGACAGTCTTTTTTATAAATTTTTCAAAGATGTATTGACTTTTTAATTTTTTAGAGTATAATAACAATGAACATCGAAAAACACTTATTATAGTGTCTGTCGGACTTAGTGCCGACCTTCAAAGTTCGGTTGGAGAAAGCATTTTGCTTTCTCTTTTTTTAAAAATCAACTTTTTATTATTTGCAAAAAAGATGAAAGTGTGATATATTATTACAAGCGGGGTGTAGCGCAGGGGTAGCGCGCATGGTTCGGGACCATGAGGCCATGAGTTCAAATCTCATCACCCCGACCAATTACATGGAGGGCTATGTTGCAAATTGAAGTCAAAAAAGTAAAAATGACTGATGATGTTATCAAATCTATTGCGGAAATTGACAAAGAGTTTTACACAAATTTTGATTACAATGACCTGTCTTGGTATTTTGAAAGATATAGTGACAAAAACGAAGTTTTTGTTTTGCTTGTAGATGAAAAAATTGTTGGATATTTTCTTTTTGTTGAAATTTCAAAGTCACTTTTTGACGATATATTAAAATTGAAATATGACAGCGATTATGATTGCCCAGTCAAAGATTGGAACTGTAAAAGTGGATGTTTTTATATTCCGTCTGTTCTTGTAAAAAAAGAATATCGTTGTTATTCAAAGCCACTTTTAAGACTTTTGTTCCGCGAAGCACAAACAAAGAAGAAGTTGGCTGCCATAACGGTTTCAAAAGAAGGGCATAAGATGGCAGAGACGATTTTAAAATTTGTAGGCGTGGCGAATAAAGAGAAAGATGTGCGAGTTTATTGCAAGCAATAAAAAGTGGCAAGGAGAATTATGAAAAAGTTGTCTTTAAGTGGAGAAGTGGAACGCAGTTTGTTTAAAAAGTTCAGAAAAACAATCTGGGCAAGGTTTATTCTCGCGCTGAAAAGATATTCTCTTGTGGAAGACGGCGACAAAATTGCGGTTTGCATCTCTGGCGGAAAGGACAGCATGCTTTTGGCAAAACTCTTTCAAATGTTAAAAAAAGTGAGTGAAACTCAGTTTGATGTTGTTTTTTTAAGTATGGACCCAGGCTACAACGCCAAAAACAGACAAAAGTTGGGAGAAAATGCCAAACTTTTGGAAATTCCGCTCGAAATTTTTGAAAGTGACATTTTTGAGACGGTTGAAAGTTTTTCGGGCAGTCCGTGTTATATGTGTGCAAGAATGCGCCGTGGCTGCCTTTACAACGCCGCAAAAGAGCGTGGCTGCAACAAAATCGCCCTTGCGCACCATTTTTCAGATGTGATTGAAACAACGCTTATGGGAATGTTGTAT
>CANRFP010000058.1 GCA_947629895.1 uncultured Clostridia bacterium
GCGGGCATAAGAGAAACAAAAGATGTTGTTGAGAATTTGGGAATAGAAAAAAGCAAAGAGATGTTGAGGCAGGCGGACATAGTTTTGTTCATCTTAGACGGCAGCGAGAAAGAAAGCCCAGAGGACGAGGAAATTGAAAAATTGCTCGATGGAAAAAATGTGCTTTACATCATAAACAAAACGGACATGAAAAGAATAGTTGAAAGAAAGCCAAACGAAATTGAGGTGTCTGCGCTGAGCGGGAAAAACATAAACGCTTTAAAAGAACAAACTTTGAAACAAGTTAAACTTGAAAAAGTTGATTTAAACAAAACCGTGTTTGTGAACGAAAGGCAAAACAAGATTTTGGAGGCGGCACGAGGCAAAATTATAAACGCACTTGACAGCAAACAAGAAACTTTGGATGTGTTTTCAATGATGTTAAAAGACTTGTGGTTGGAGTTTGGAAAAATCACGGGCAAAACGGAAAATGAGGACATTATTGATTTAATTTTTTCAAAATTTTGCTTAGGGAAATAAGACATTTTAAAAATTGAAAAAAATTGTTAAAAATTATAAAAAAATAATAAAAAAACAAATAAAAAAAATATTTTAAAATCCCAAATTATCGAATTTTCAGCTATTTTAAATAAAAAAACAAAAATAAATAAAAAAATAACAAAAAAATATAAAAAATAAAGGAAAATATGAAAAAAATCACAGAAGAATTTGATAGCATTGTAATTGGTGCGGGGCACGCTGGTTGTGAGGCGGCGTTGGCTTTGGCGCGCACAGGAAACAAAACTTTGCTGCTTACAATAAGTTTGGATGCGGTTGCTTTTCTTGCGTGCAATCCTTCCATTGGAGGGACAGCAAAAGGACAACTCGTTGCCGAAGTGGATGCGCTTGGCGAATTAATGCGGACAAAACTGCTTTGCAAATTAGAATGCTCAATCGCGGCAAAGGGCCGGCTGTTCAAAGTTTGCGCGCACAATCAGATAAAAATGCCTATCATTCTCTTATGAAGAAAACTCTTGAAAAAGAGCCAAACTTAACTCTTCGACAAGGTGAAGTTGTTTCCATTGAACTTGAAGGCAACAACAAAATTGTAACCACAAGGCTTGGACTTGTTTACAAAGCAAAGAGCGTTGTTTTTGCTACGGGCGTTTATTTGAAAAGTGAAATTATTGTTGGAGATGTTCGAGAAAAAACAGGGCCAAACGGCTTTAAAAATGCACAATTTTTGTCTGACAGTTTAAAGGAACTAGGAATAAAACTTTTGCGTTTTAAAACGGGAACTCCCGTTCGAATTCACTCGCGAAGTGTGGATTATGATAAAATTGAAGTCCAATATGGAGAGGACGACATCTTAACTTTTTCCACGATGACAGAAGAAAAAGTTGAGAATAAAGCAGTGTGCTATCTCACCTACACCACCCCAAAAACGCATGAGATTATCCGACAAAATTTGGATAAAGCCCCTGCCATTTCTGGCGAAATTAAAGGTGTTGGTCCAAGATATTGCCCTTCAATCGAAACAAAAGTTGTGCGCTTTGCAGACAGGGAAAGACATCAACTTTTCTTGGAGCCGGAAGCGCTGGACACCGATGAGATGTATCTCCAAGGATTTTCAACGTCCATGCCTGCCGACCTACAAAAAGAAATGGTGCATTCCGTTGTCGGATTGGAAAAAGGCGAAATCATGCGCGATGCTTACGCCATTGAATATGATTGCATCGACCCAATTCAACTAAATCCAACTCTTGAATTAAAAACTACCCCAGGACTTTTCTTTGCCGGGCAAATAAACGGCACAAGTGGTTATGAAGAAGCGGCCGCACAGGGAATTATTGCCGGAATAAACGCAAACCTATATAACAAAGATCAACCTCAACTCGTTTTGAAGAGAAGTGATGCATATATTGGCGTTTTGATTGACGACATTGTGACAAAGGGAACAAATGAGCCATATCGAATGATGACCAGTCGGGCAGAATATAGGCTTATGTTGCGCCAAGACAATGCTGATATGCGGCTAACAGAAATTGGAAGAAAAGTTGGGCTTGTCAGCGATGAAAGATATGCCAAATTTCTAAAAAAGAAAGAAAAAATCGCTGAAATCGAGCAAATATTGCAACAAAAAGCCAAAATTGATGATAAAATGAAAAAACTTTTTGAAGAATGCGAAGAGCCTTTGCCAAAAGAAAACATTCGTTTTTATGACATGCTCAAACGCACCAATATAGATATTTTTCAAATCGAAAAAGCCTACAACCTATTTGAAGGATATGATAAAAGGCTGCTGGATTTGGTGAATATTCGCGTGAAGTATGAAGGCTATTTGAAACAACAACAGGAAGATGTTGAAAAGATGCTTAAAAATGAGAACATCCCAATTCCCGCCGATTTTGATTTTAATGTGCAAGGGCTAAGGCAGGAAGCGCGAGAAAAACTTACACAAATTCGCCCATTAAATTTGGGCCAAGCATCAAGGATTTCTGGCGTGTCCCCTGCCGATGTTTCGGTTTTGGCAATTCTTTTAAAAAAGGTGAAAAAATGAACAATCTGCAAGAAATTTTTAAAAAAAATGGCATAAAATTGGATAAAAATCAAGAAAATCAGTTTAAAACTTATTTCTCTTTGCTTATTGAAACAAATAAACGCATGAACTTAACCGCAATAACGGAGGGAAAAGATGTTGTTGTAAAGCATTTTTTAGACAGCGTTTTACCTGAAAAATTTTTGCCTCAAAACAGCAAAGTGGTTGATGTTGGAAGTGGAGCGGGTTTCCCTGCAATCCCCTTAAAAATTGTGAGGCCGGACCTTCAAATATGCATGGTGGACAGTTTGAACAAAAGGATTGGCTTTCTTGATGAGGTTATTTCTGCACTAAATTTGAAAAATGCTGGGGCAGTTCATGCGCGAGCAGAAGATTTTTGCCAAAAGCATAGAGAAAGTTTTGATGTTGCAGTTGCAAGGGCAGTTGCCGAAACCAACACTTTGGTTGAATATTTGTTACCTTTAATAAAAATCGGTGGTTTGGCACTTATATATAAATCAACCAAATTAGACGAAGAGTTGTCCAGAGCCCAAAACGCAATTAAAATTTTGGGAGGAAAGATTGAAAATGTGGTTAATTTCACGTTGGAAGAAGAATTGGAAAGAAAAATTTTGATTCTACGCAAAGTATCTTCCACGCCCGCGAAATATCCAAGAGAACAGAATAAACCAAAAACAAATCCAATAAAATAAGAAAAAAGTTAAAAAATAACGCAAAAATTATGCAAATTTGAATTTTTTGCATATTTTTTTGTTATTTTCTTTATTTTTTTTTATATTTATAGTATAATTTTCTTGAAAAACTTAATTGAAGGACAAATTTATGGGGAAAATTATTGCATTTGCAAACCAAAAAGGCGGAGTTGGCAAAACCACAACATGTATAAATGTTGCAACTTACATGGCTTTGATGGACAAAAAAATTCTTATCTTAGATTTAGACCCTCAGGGAAACGCCACAAGCGCTGTTGGAATAACCAAAAATAAGGAATTAAAAACAATTTATGACTTAATTGGCGGTGAAAGTAACTATGATGAGGTTATAAAGTCAACTATTGTTGACAATCTTTTCATAATTCCATCAACCGTTGATTTGGCGGGTGCCGAGGTGGAACTTATACAAATTCCACAAAGAGAAAAGGTTGTAAAGCGAATTTTGGACGAAATTAAGGACAGATATGACTATATTTTAATAGATTGTCCACCTTCTCTTGGGCTAATCACCGTCAATGCTCTAACCGCATCTAACAGTGTTATAATTCCAATTCAATGCGAATTTTTTGCTTTGGAAGGCTTAACGCAGCTGATGAACACAATTAGGCTTATTAAATATCATTTAAATCCAGAACTCGATGTGGAAGGCGTTGTTATGACGATGAAAGACAAGAGATACAATCTTTCAAACCAAGTAAGCAATGAGATTATAAAGTTTTTTAATAAAAAGGTTTATCTTACAACCATACCAAGAAATGTTAGGCTTGCAGAAGCGCCAAGTCATGGGCTGCCCGTGGCTTTATATGATGCTAATTCGAAGGGCGCTGAGGCCTATTTGAGCTTGGCAGAAGAAATTATGAAAAGAAATAATACGCCTTTTAAAAAGATTTCTAGGTTGAGAAAAATAAAATTTACAGGAGGAAATGAAGAATGATAAACAAAGGTCTTGGACGTGGGTTGAACGCTCTTTTCAGCGAATATGACAACAATAGTTATGAAAACATAACTAATAAAAAAGAGTCGTCAGGCGTTTTGGAAGTGGACATAAACAAAATTAAAGCCAATCCAAATCAGCCAAGAAAGAACTTTGATGAGGAAGCTTTAAAGGAATTGGCGGCTTCCATAAAAATACACGGAATTGTTCAGCCAATTGTTTTAAACAAACAGCCAAATGGTGATTATATGATAATCGCTGGTGAAAGAAGGTGGAGAGCGGCAAAACTTTGTGGGCTTGCCACTGTTCCTGCTGTTATAAAAGACTACACTGAAAAACAAATAAAGGAAATCAGTATTATTGAGAATTTGCAGAGGGAAGACCTCAATCCTATTGAAGCGGCAAGAGCAATAAAGCAACTTATGGATGAATATAATTTAACGCAAGAGGTTGTTGCTGAGAGAATTGGTAAGAGCCGTTCAAATGTGGCCAACACTCTTCGTTTGCTTACTCTTTATCCAGAAGTTGTTAATATGGTTGAAGACGGAAGAATATCGTCAGGGCACGCAAGGGCGTTGGTTGTTGTTGAAGACCCAAAAGAACAATTAAAATATGCACAAATGGTTGTCAACAAAGATCTTAGCGTGCGCGATTTGGAAAAGGCGGTTAAGGTTGGGCTGAATCCTCCTAAAAAGATTATAGTCAAAGAAGAACAATCTTTGGAGCTGAGAGAACTTATAAACAGAATGCAAAAAACCTTCGCAACAAAAGTAGCGGCAATAGGAAATGATAATAAGGGCCGTATTTATATAGATTACTACACCAGAGACGATTTAGATAGGATTTCAGAGATTCTTGACTTAATCCATAAAAGAGAAATGACGTTGCAAGATTTACAAAACTATAACAGAAGAAATAAGAAATAAAGAGACGTTTTAAACGTCTTTTTTATTACACATCCCTATTTTATGGCAAAATCAACATTGTTTCACGTGAAACAATTAGAAAAAAACAAAAAATGTTTCACGTGAAACATTTTCGAAAATTGTCAACAATATCAAATATATTAGATTCGTTTTTATTGAAACGCTTGCTTGCAAAGCAAAACAATAGAAAACATTCTTTTAATTAAATTGTTTCACGTGAAACATTTTTTAATAAATTTCAATAATAAAATTTTATTTGACATGTTTTGACAAAAAATGTATAATTTATATGACTTTAAATATTGGAGGTTTATTATGAAAAGTCTTAAAGGAACAAAAACAGAAAAAAATTTGATGGAGGCTTTTGCTGGTGAAAGCCAAGCAAGAAACAAGTATACTTATTATGCCTCACAAGCAAAAAAGGATGGATACGAACAAATCTCTGCTGTTTTTACAGAAACTGCTGACAATGAAAAAGAACATGCAAAACTCTGGTTCAAATATCTTCATAATGGAGCCGTTCCATCAACCGAAACCAATCTTTTAGATGCTGCAGCGGGTGAACACGGAGAATGGACTGAAATGTATAAGAGAATGGCAGAAGAGGCCCGCGCTGAAGGCTTTACAGAGATTGCGTTCAAGTTTGATGCAGTGGCAGCAATAGAAAAGAGACACGAAGAAAGATATAAAAAACTTTCACAACTTCTCAAAGATAAGAAGGTGTTCAATAAGTCTGGCAAAAAAATGTGGATATGCAGAAATTGTGGACACATATATGTTGGAGATACAGCACCAGAAGTTTGTCCTGTATGCAATCATCCAAAGGCTTATTTCCAAATTTTTAATGAGGAATTTTAATCAACTGTTTCGCAAAAGTATTTGTTTAAAGCAAAATAGTTATTAAAACATAACATGTTTGTTAACATGGCAAAATTATAAAATAAACAAATTTCTATCTTATTGCTTAACAAAAAAATAATAAAAAAAGAAAAACAGCACGTTTTGCTGTTTTTTTTGTGATTTTTGTTAAAAGAAATAGTGTTTTTTTTGAAATTTATATTATTTATATAATTCTAATAAGTAATATTGTGCAACCAAATGGATGAGCTCCCCAACAGTTGGTTTGTCATCTATTGCAAAAAGCAAACAGTTAAACATTTTGTTAAGTTCTGCGAATGATTTAATTTCAGCGGTGTCATCTATGGAGTGGCGCATGCAGCGTTCCACAGAACCAACTTTCTTAACTCCGTATTCTTCGGCTATTTTTGGGTATAAACCTTTGCAAAGATTGTGCAACAAATCTTCTTCCAATATAACAAATTCCACTGCTTTGCAAAGATACTTAAAACCAATCATGTCGCACCTAATGCCTATGCGTATAAATGCCAATTTAATCACTTTTCTCATATTAAACAATTCTTCATCACTCATTTTTTTTATCTCCTTTTAAAATAAATAGTTTTGATTTGATTTTTTAGAACAATAGAAACATAAAGGTATTCTCCTTTTAATACCACTATAAATTTGCAATCGTATAAAAATATAGTTAAAATTCAGCAAATGAATAACAGTCAGATTTATGTTTAAAACACAAAGGTATTATAAACAAAATGTAACAAATAGTCAAACAAAATTACAATATTTTTCAAAATATTTTTTATTTTTAATTTTTTATTTAAACGAAGCGGTCGTTTTATGTCGAAAAATGTAGTATTTATATGAAAAAATGGCGATTTTGTGCCTAAAATAGCAAATTTTAATGCTGCTTTTCTATAAATTTATTTCATTATTTAAGTGCTTTAATTAACCAAACTGCGGCGCAATATTTTTGTATTATTTTGAAAATATTTGTAAACAGCTTTTTGTTTGGGCAGTTTTCTTAAAAATAAAAGAAGCAAAAAAAAAGAAAAATTAAAATTTGTGTTGACAAAGCAAGTGCCCATATGATAAACTAAAAGGGAAAAATGGAGAGATACTCAAGAGGTCGAAGAGGCTTCCCTGCTAAGGAAGTAGTGTTGTAAAAGGCAGCGAGGGTTCGAATCCCTCTCTCTCCGCCAAAAGGGAACTGTTCGCACCCTAAACTTAAAAATGGGTGTGAACTTTTCTTTTTAAGTGATTGTATAG
>CANRFP010000059.1 GCA_947629895.1 uncultured Clostridia bacterium
GATTGCTCACTTCTCCCCAAAAATGGCAAGCATTTTCGGGGACCCCTTAATAGCACGTGAAAGAGTGTTTTTTTGTTGTTGACCTTGTGGGCAGGCTTTGCCTGCAATTTGCACTGCAAATTTTAACAGCCACGGCTGTTCGCTTGCGTATGAGCGTCAGCGAATCAACCACAAGGTCGTAGGCTCAACCGAAGCAAGAAAGCAATGTGGTTGATGGGCTTATCTCCACGATATAAGCCCAAATCGAATCCTATCTCCGGAGCCAGTTCACAATCTGCACTCTTGCTCGTTTTTGCCGTAAGTCAAGACAGCAAGATTTTTTTTACGGCAAAAAGCATCGCCTTTTCGTTTGATTGCTCACTTCTCCCCAAAAATGGCAAGCATTTTCGGGGACCCCTTAATAGCACGTGAAAGAGTGTTTTTTTGTTATTTCAAGCACCTTGTGGTTACGTCAACTTTCATTCATGGTGTAAAATGTGTTGATTGAATGTTTCTTTTTTCATGTTGCGCTAAAATAAAAAATATTAAAAAACTGCAAAAAAGCAGCTTTTTTTAATTTTTTTTGTCAGTTTTTTTATTTTTGTTGCTGGATTATATTTCTTTGTCTTTTCCTTTTATGCCCACTACAACCCTTTGCTCTTTGACGGTTTGCTCCGCTTTGTCACTTTTCGAAACTTCTTCTTTTGGCAAAGAAAGTGCCCCATCTAAAGCAGTTTCCACATCAATTTGATTAACTCCTTTCAAAAGCTTATCACTTTTTAGGGCACTTGTTTGCACCCCCTCGCCTCTTTCAGCTCTTGAAATCACATTTCCTATAGTTGCCGTTGAAACCGCATATTTTTTCGCAAGCTCAGCAATAGATTCATCACCTTTTAAATAATCCTCATAAATATTTTTGTTTCTCTCTGCCTTTGCGTCTGGCAACAAGTCAATTCGTGTTTTGCGCGGGCAGTCAATATTATTTTCTAAACAAAATTGTTTAAATCTTTTGGCAATACTCGTAACGGCAGCCTTAGTAGAGTGGTGCTTTTTTGCAACATCTTCACATCTTAGGTCACTTTTATAATAATCAATCAGAATTTCTCTATTCTTCTTTTTCTGCATACTTAATGCTTCTTCAAAGGTGGTTGGCACGGTTTCAATGGGCTCCTCTTCTAGAACCTCAACACCATTTTCATAGGCGTCCAAAATTTTGCCTTTAATTTGCTTAATCAAGTGCAAAATGTGCATTTGTGACATGTTTAAGATTTTTCCAACTTCTTTTTGTGTTTTTTGCTTAATAAAATATTCGTCAAAAATCATCCTTTCTTTTTTAGATAAGCGCGGAACAATGTCTTTTAAAATGTGCCCCAAATCAGCGTTGATTGCAAAGTTTTCTTCTGTGAATTTTTCATCCATTAGCATCTCTTCATAGTTAAGTTCAGTTCCATCCTTGTTGGTGTGCGCAGGAGAAGAAAATGAAACCACCACGGCCTTGTTTTTCAATCTTCTTGTTAATTTTAATTTTTTTAAAATGTGCTTTTTATCACCGGCTTTACAAATGTGCAAAACGAATTTGCTCTTGAAAAATCAAACTTTTCAACCGCACGCATAAGGCATAAAGAAAGGTCCTGCACCAAATCATCAACATTGTTTGCATATAATTTGAATATTAAATTTCGAAAATATTTATAAGAAAAACTGACAGCAAATCTCAAATTGCCGCACACAAGTTGATTTCGAATTTTTATGTCGCCTGTTTCTTTGTATTTTTTAAGTAGCTCAACATTTTCCACTGCAGTTAAAGCAGTTGGAAGAATAATATCCTCTCCCCACTTCTGCAAACTCTCTTTATCAAAATATGCTTTGGTTTGTGCAGATTTTTGCTCTTTTTCGTTCATCCAATTTTCCTTTGTTTGTTTATAAACATTTTATCACAATGATAAAATTTGTCAAGACCCTTTTTAATTTTTTGTCACCAAAATCAAATTAAAATGACAACCTAAAAAAACAAAATTTAAAAAGAATTTTTATAAAAAATAGCAAAATTTATTAAAAAAACTGCAAAAATTGCAGTTTTTTCTGATTTTTTTGTGTTTTTTTAGATATTTTCTGCCAAAAACATTGCTTTAAATTTTTCGTTTCTTTCAAAGAGTTCATCAAAAGTTCCTTCGTCAACAATCTCGCCATTATCCAAAAAGAAAATCCTATCCACATTTTTGATGGTTGAAAGTCTGTGCGCAACAATTATTATTGTGCTTTTTCCTTTAAGGGCATCAATGCTCTTTTTAACTTCTTCTTGCGCAAAGTTATCCAATGAACTTGTGCTTTCGTCAAAGATGATTATATTTGAATTTCTAAGCAGCGCCCTTGCAATTGCCAACCTTTGTTTTTGTCCGCCAGACAATTTTATTCCACTCTCGCCCACTCTTGTGTCTATGCCCTTTGGCAAGGTTTCAACAAATTCATATAAGGATGCTTTTTTAATTGCATCAACAATTTCATCATCTGTGGCATCCGCCTTTGCAAGCAGCAAATTTTCTTTTATTGTCATATCAAAGATGTAAGGAAATTGATTCACAAGAGAAATTGTTTTTCTTAAAGTTTCTTTGTTTAAAGAATTTATATTTTGCCCGTCAATCAAAACTTCGCCGCTGTCCGCCTCATACATTTTTGACATAAGGTTTAAGATTGTTGATTTTCCGCTTCCAGACTTTCCAACAAAAGCAACTGTTGTGTTTGGCTTAATTTCAAAGGACAAATCTTGAAAAATTTTGTTTTCTGCAACCAAAATTCTCTCTCGCCTATAATCGCCCGGCCTTTTGAGCAAACTGAATTTCTTTTCTGGCGCTTTCCATTCATATTCTCTGAAAGTGTAAGAAACATCTTTAAATTCAATTTTCCCAACAGGATTTTCAATGGTTTCTGTGCCAAAATGTTCGGTTACAAATTCGTCCTCATCAAACAGCGCAAACATTCTCCCGTGACTTACTTTGATGTCCACAAAACTGTTTGCCAAAGTTCCAACGCCCATAACCAAATTCCACAAATAGCTGCGATTTGTGTAAATGATGATAAATGCCTCTATTGACAGCAAGCTCACGCTGATTTCCATGAGATGCGCACCAAAAATAAGCACCAAAATTGAGCCCACACCAATCAACCAGTTTCGCGCCGACCACATCCACATGTCGGTCATATCCATTTTGTATCTCGACTGCCTATAACTCACATATTTTTCTCTGGAAACCTCAGAAAGTTTTGTCTCCAAGCCAAGTGACTTAATATCCTTTTCACTTCTGACAATTTCGGTTGTCAGTGAGTTTATCATATCGTTTTTCTTTCTTACATCTGCACGATTTCTGCGCCTAATTTTAACTCGAATGTATTCCAAGACAAATCCCACAATCACAATTGCCACCAAAAGCAAAGAAACCCACAAATTGAGCGTTGCAATGTAAATGACGATGACAAAAGCGGTGATGATGTTCATAATTGTGTCCACAACATTTGTTAGCGCATCCACAATTCTGGCTGGGTCCTCAACAATTCTCTGCACAAAAGTGCCTGTGTCGTGGTCGTTATATGTTTTTGAATTAAGCTTAAACGCCTGCTTGGCAAGGTCGAGGTTCAAATCCGCCATAACTTTGTTGGAATATTTAAAATACAGCCAATTAACAACAAGCCAACAAATACGTTGAAAAACTGTTATTCCAACGCTTATCCACATCATAATAATTGCTTGTCCAAAGTTCTCATCTTTGATAAAAGTTAAAACTTTTGCAATATAAACGGCAAAAAACACATCGCATACTGCTGCCAAAATCATTAAAAAGATATATGCTGCTATTGGCCACTTGATTTTTGCAAGATATATGCCAATATTAGGTTTTTTATTTATTTTTTCTGTTTTTCTCATAAATTTACCTCCGTTTTTCGTGCGAAGGCAAAACCACCAACGCATGAAGAATTAATCATTAAGTTCCAAAACACCATAGAAAACCATTTTTTTAATCTCCTTTTGTTAAGTGTTGTCCTATAAAATATAACAAACCTTTCAAAACTTGTCAATAAAATTTTTGAAAAAGAATAAAAAAATGAGCAAATTTGCTCATTTTAATAGGTCAAACACTCCCTGGCAAGCCTCTTTTGCAATTTTGCCGGTTAATTTGTCAATTTTTCTTTCGTAAAATTTTTCTTGAACTGGTTTGCATATGCCAAGATTAATTTTTTGTTGCATTTTTGCAGCGTTTTCAATGATGTTTTTACACTTTATCGTGGCCTTTCTATATTTTTCAGTTCTTTTTTCTTCTATAATCTGTTCTTCTTTTGTTTGAGGTTTAAAGGCTTTTATTCTTAGCACCTCATTTATGTAAGGTCGCATAAAACTCAAATCATCTGTGTCTGCATTTCTATATGCTTCTCGTATATTTTTAAATAATTTGTATTCGTCAACTGTTTTATCTATGCCCTCAGGATGATTAAGCAAATCATGATTATCTATGTATAAATCGAGTTGTTCTGGAAGTTCAAAATCTTCAATGCGGTTGCAAGAAATAATCCCCTTCCATTCTGCATTCAAAGCGCTTTGCAAATAGTGACACCTTTCAAGCATAGATTCAATGACATCCATTTTCAAATAATTTTGATACATAATCATAAAGTCGGAACTTGAATCCAAAAATTCATTTTCAATTTCAAATTTAAGGTCACATAAAGGATTTTTAATTGCCTGATATTTTGGCATTGCTCGAAGCACTTCAACACAAAAATCATAAACCATAAGCGCATCGCGCATTGCGTTCACCTTCTCCACCGTTGGATCTTCCATTGTGTAACTAACAATTTTGTTATAACACTCAATCATAAATTGTCCAGACTCAATGTCAAGCAACCTAATCACAGTGTGGTCACCAGCAATCATAAAATATTCATTCATGTCATATATCGAACCAGAGGCCGAATCGGCAAGATGATATTTATCAACTCGATAGACAAATTCCAATTTGTCTACATCATAGTCTTCATCGTCGAAATCGTCATAAAAATCCATAAAAAATTCCCCTCTCATGCGTATTGTAACATGGAAGGGGAAGTTTGTCAATACCCAATTTTTTTATTTTTGTGGTGGCTGAATGTCCAAAATTTCGAGAATTTGTTTAACTTCTTTTTTGCCTTGCAAAATTAAATATGTATGCAATTTTTGGTCTTTTGTCCAAATTTTAAGTTTAGAAAGCAAAAACACGCCGTCTCCGGTCACTTTTGCCGCCTCAATTATCGTTTTGTCAAATGCAACGCCTTTTTCATACACAAGTTTTTCATAATTGAAAGGAATGATTAAAAGTTTATCCCCAGCCAAAGACACAGAAAACTTTGTTTCATTTTTCTCTGCCAGCAGGCTTCTTCCAGAAAATTCCCCTCCATTATCGCCTTGAAGAACTGCCACCAAATCTTTATCGGCAACACCATTGGAGGACAATTCTTTTTTTAAATCTCCAATCTCGTAGCTCATATCCCCCTCCTTTACGAAAATATTCTATCACAAAAAGCTTCCTTTGTCAAGCCCCCTACTTTTCCCTTGGAGAAAAGAAAAGTAGGCAAAAGACAGCCCATGGCTGGTTCTAGGCTTCACATCAACCATGCCGTCATTGTGAATTGCGAGGCAAACTAGCTGACGAGCTTGCGACTATTGGCGCCCGCATGGCGGAACAATCTCAACCTCTTATCAGTGACATCCGAGATTCTTCGCTACGCTCAGAATGACAGCGGACGCGCTATTATTATATTGTCATCCTGAGCAAACGAAGTGTAGCAAAGGATCCCAACAACTTTATAAATTAGTCCTCAAGCCCGCAAAGATAATCAGCAGAAACATTAAAAAACTTCACAAGAGTGTCGCCGCAAAATGCTTGCACTTTGACTGTTTTCATAAGGCTTTACAAATTTTTTATAAAACTTTCAATTTCTTCTTGCTTAATTTCGCCTTCACGCAAAACAATAACTTGTCCATTTTCAAGTTTTGCCACCGTGGAAGCAATTCCTGAAGATTTTTCTTTTTGTTTATAAATTTTATCAACATATTGCCCAAAAGATTTTTTGATATCTTTGAAGTTATTGAGTGGCAATTCCCCAGATTCGTTCACGGATGTGGTTAACATAGGCCCATATTTAATCAATACTTTTTGAGCGATTGTGTTTAATGGCAATCTAACTCCTATTGTATCAAAGCCTGTAATTTGAGAAATAGATGCCTTTGCTTTTAGGATAAGTGTCAATGCACCTGGCATGAACTTTTGAATAATTTGTTTTTCCAAATCATTAATTTCAGCAACATCACATACTTGCTTTAAGTTTGCGCAAAGACAAGGTAATGGTTTGCTCCTATCCCTGTTTTTTATTTGATATATTTTTTCAATACTTTCTTTATCAAAAACAGCACAACCAATTCCATAAACCGTATCAGTAGGAAAAATTATTAATCGTTTCATAAAAATATTATATCAACTTAATAAAATTTTCCCAAATTATTAAATCAAATTATGGGAAATATTTTGCAGAACGCACACAGAATGTGCAGAACACTGCTGTCATTTCGTTACACAAGCTAAACATCACAATAAAGTCGCCGCAAAATGCTTGCATTTTCGTTTGGCGGCGAAATGGCGAAAACAAGCGTCAATGCGATGCTTTTGTCCGCAGGACAAAACGAGCCCTTAGCGCAGTTTTCGCCACAACCAGCAGTGTTCTAAGAAATTCGCAGAATTTCGCCAGCCCACACCCGCACGCAAAGTCCGGGCTGCTCTTCTCGGGCCAACGGAACGGGAAGATGTTTTGCAAAGCAAAACGCACACGCAAGTGTGCAGAACACTGCTGTCACTTCGTTTATGCGAAAATAAAAATAAAAACAAAAAAGCACCCTCATGCAGATGCTTTAATGGTTAACCAGCAGTGTTCTATCTTCCCGGGCCGTCGCCAGCCAAGTATTTTAGACGATGAGAAGCTTAACTTCTGTGTTCGGGATGGGAACAGGTGGGACCTTCTCTCTATCGCCACTGGTTATGGTATAATCACAGAACAAGTCTGAAATTATCAAGTAAAGTTGAATATTGCTACAAAAAGAAAGGAGGATAGGATAATAGCAATATTCAATCAGAGAAAATTCTCTGACAACTACATACTCAGAAAGGAATTAAACAAAGTCTTAAAATCCGTGATTAAGCCCTCGACCTATTAGTATCGCTCAGCTG
>CANRFP010000060.1 GCA_947629895.1 uncultured Clostridia bacterium
TATCTTTGTTGTTTTTTAATTCTTCTTCAGTCATAAAGGATGAGTCGTGGGCAATCTCCATTTTTTCGCCCTTGGCAGTTTCACCTTCATTCTTTTTTGAAGGACCTTTTTTTGTATTCATACTAAGTCCCCAAACAAATCCGCCAATCAAGCCAATTGCTGCAAAAATCAGAGCATACAAACTTGTAAAGGATTTGCCAAGATCGCCAGTTTCCTTTCCAAGCAAAAAGTAGTTTAATAATATGCCGGCAACATAACCTGCAACAGCCAAAACGCCCATTAAAATCAAAGTTATTGCAAATTTGCTTAGTTTTTTCTTTTCAGCCATTTTTGCCTCCCAATAAATATAATATATCACTAAAAACTTAAAAAACAAAAGTTTTTAACAAAAAAGTTGAATTTGCGCCATAAATTTGCAAATTATTCGCAAAAAATCTCATTCGTTTTGCTTTTGTCAAAAGATTTGTTATAATAAAAACAAACTTTGGAGGCTGTTATGGACATGATTGTAGTTTATGTGCTGTTAGGGGTGACCGTTCTTGCAAGCGGAATTGGCGCATTTTTTGCTTTTAAAAACAAGTCGGGCGGAACGCTTAGTCAAAAGGATAAAAGAGAGATTCAGCAAAGCTTTAATGAAAGCCTAGATTTTTTAAGCAAAAGTTTGACAGAAATTCAACGCGCAAACAATGACGCAATATTGCAAAGTCTGCGCACTTTTCAGGAAAACTTGTCCGGGAATAGTCAAGCGCTTGAAAAGAGAATATTGGAGCTTACAAAGCAGCTTGACGAGCGTATGCAAAACATAAGCAAAATCCAAGAGGAAAAACTTGAGGCAATTCGCCTTTCAAATGAGCGCCACTTAAAAAATTTGCAAGAGGACAATGCACGTCAACTTGACAAAATGCGCGAAACTGTGGACGAAAAGCTTTCAAAAACAATAAATGAACGCTTTGAACAAAGTTTTAAGGTGCTTTCAAATCAACTTGAAAGCGTTTACAAAAGTTTGGGAGAGATGCAAAACATCGCAACAGACGTTGGAAGCCTGACAAAGATGCTTTCAAATGTAAAGACGACCGGAATATTTGGCGAAATTCAACTTGGCGCAATTATTGAACAAATTTTGACAAAAGATCAATATGAAACAAACTTTGTGACGGGTGAAGGGCGTGAGCCTGTGGAGTTTGCAATCAAACTTCCAGGTCAAAACGATGGCGAATTTGTCTATCTGCCAATTGACAGCAAATTTCCTTACACAGTCTATTCAGATTTGCAAACGGCTTATGAAAACAACGATTTTGACGCTGTAAAAGTCAAAAAAGAACAACTTAAAGCCAAAATTAAAAGCATGGCTAAGGACATTAATACAAAATATATCTGTCCGCCAAAATCCACAAACTTTGCAATTATGTTTTTGCCTATCGAAGGGCTTTATAGCGAAATTGCAAAAATGGGGCTTATTGAAGAGCTGCAATCTGCTTACAACGTTACAATTGCAGGCCCAACAACGATGAGCGCGCTGCTTAACAGTTTGCAAATGGGCTTTAAAACGCTTGCAATTCAAAAGAAATCTGGCGAGGTTTGGAAAATTTTGGGCGCCGTTCGCACCGAATTTGAAAAATATAATGGAATTGTTGAAAAAATACGCGGGCAGTTTGAAAAGACCAGCAAGGATTTTGACACTCTTGTTGGCACGCGCACGCGCCTTATCACAAGCAAGCTTCGCTCAGTTGACCGCCTTGAAGGGCAGGACGCCACAAACGTGCTTGGCCTTGACGACAAAGTTGATGGAGAGGAATAAAAAAAATGCCAAACTTATTGGCATTTTTTTAATTACTTATTTTTTGCATTTGCTTTTTCAATCAAAAATTTTGCAATGTCAAGTGCGGCAGTAGGCTTAGCAATAACTTTTGACTTTTCAGACATCTTTTTGTAAAGTTCTTTGTCAGTGTGAAGTTTTTTGACAAGCTTTCCGGCGTCAGCCAACCGCTTCATTCCAAGCGCGCAACCTTCTTCTATAAACATTTTTTTGTTTAATTTTTCATTTAAAATCAGCTTTTCGCGGATAATAAATGGTCGACCGGTGTTCAAAACTTCTGCAACGCCCGCTCCGCCGCCACGGCAAATCACAACGTCACTTGCTTTCATATAATCATAAACATTTGTCACAAAGCCGAGATTGTAGATATTGTTCAGATTGTTTTTCCTTTTAAATTTTTCAATCTTTTCTTGCATTTTCTTATTTTTTCCATTTATGCAGACAAAGTTCACATCTGGATTTTCGCGTAAAACATTTTTAATAAGTTTTGCAGTATTTCCAAGTCCGTTGCCGCCGGCAATTGAAAAAACAGTAAATTTTTCGTCAATTCCAAGTTTTTTGCGCTGCTCTTTTACGTCAAACGGAGTGGAAAACTCTTCACGAGTAGGCATTCCCAAAGGAATAATCTGCTGTTTTTGATAGCCTCTTTGAATAAGTGGTTCAGTGACGGCATCAAAAGGTGTGATAAGATAATCTATGCTTGTTGAAAATTCCATATAAGGATAAGTGCAATAATCTGTCAAGAGATATGAAATAATAATGTTCTTGTCTATCCCCATATTTTTAGTTCTCATTTTTGAAAGGATGTTGCTAGCATAAAAGTGTACGCAAAAAATTATGTCAGGCTTAAACTCGTTGATACATTTTGAAAAATGAGCATAACATTTTTTAAGAGGATGAAAGTAAGTTCTTGAATATTTGTTTGGATTTCTTTTTCTTAATTTATTCCAAAAATAATTATAAAAATGAGGGATTCTTTTGCACGCCCAAAGGAATAATTTGTTTTCTTTTGCAACTCGCTTTTCATCATAGCCAAAAACTTGTTCTATTTTTGTTTGGCAGCCAAGTTTTTCAAATTGCTGAGCCATAGATTTTGCGAGAAAGTTGTGACCTTCGCCCACAGTCATTGAAAATATTAAAACTTTCATTAAAATCTCCTATAATTTTTAATATTGCATCAATCTTCAAACGGGTCGTGCAAAATTACAGTTTGTTCTCGGTCAGGGCCAACTGAGAAAAGTGCAATAGGCACATTTGTAAGTTCTTCAATTTTTTGCAGATATTTTTGTGCGTTTTTTGGCAACTGCTCAAGCGACTTTGCGTTTGAGATGTCTTCTTTCCAGCCATCCATAGTTATATAAATAGGCTTGTATGCCTGATACTCTTCAAGGGTTGCAGGTATTGTTGTAACAGTTTTTCCCTTATATTTATATCCCACGCAAATATTGATTTTGTCTACACCTGTCAAAACATCAAGAAGAGTTATTGCCCAGCCATCAACTCCTGAAATACGAGCACAGTGATTTAATATGTTTATATCAAGCCAGCCAATGCGCCTAGGTCTTTTTGTGACCGTTCCATATTCATGTCCGCGCTCACGAAGTTCATTTGCAAAATCTCCAAAAAGTTCGGTAGGGAATGGACCTTCGCCAACTCTTGTGGTGTAAGCTTTTGCAATGCCTAAAACATAATCTATGCTCTTTGGCGGAATTCCACAAGAAAGCGGAATTGAAACTGACATCGGGGATGAAGAGGTGACATAAGGGTATGTACCATGTGTCAAACATAACATAGCTCCTTGTGCGCCCTCAAACAAAATTTTGCTTCCCTTTTTTATCTCATTTTGCAAAAAGACGGATGTGTCAGTCACATAAGGCTTAAGCCTTTTTCCATATCTTAAGCATTCATTATAAATAGTGTCAAAATCAACAGGTTCAAGCCCATAAGACTTTAATTCTCTGTTTTTAAATTGCAAAGTTCTTGTCAAACAATTTTTCAAGGTCTTTGCATCCAGAAGGTCACAAATTCTCAGTCCAATTCTGCTGGCTTTGTCTGTGTAACAAGGGCCAATTCCTCTTCCCGTTGTGCCAATTTTGCTTCCGGAAAGGGCTCTTTCGTTTGCCCCGTCCAAAATTTTGTGATAGTCCAAAAGAACGCTTGCCCTGTCAGAAATTTTTATGCGAGAAGTGTTAATTCCGGCTTTTTCAAGATTTTCAACCTCTTCAAAAAAACTGCTAGGCGAAATGACCATGCCAGACGCCAAAACGCAAATAACGCCTTTGTGAAAAATTCCTGACGGCAAAAGCCTAACAGCAAATTTTTTGTCATCAAACACGATAGTGTGGCCGGCGTTGTTTCCGCCTTGAAATCTAACAACAATATCTGCTTTTCCAGAAAAATAATCGGTTATTTTCCCTTTTCCTTCATCTCCCCATTGACTTCCTTCAACAACAACTCTTTTCATTTTTCCTCCCACAAATTTTGTATCAACTGAACATAAAGTCTTTTTTGATTTTTAAATTTTGATTTTGCGATTTCTATTTTTACTAAATTTTTCATCAACCAAATTTATCTATTTTTGCTTTGTTCAAATTCTTTAATTGTTTTTCAATTTTTCTTATTTTTGAATTTAACGTTCTTTGAATTAAACCACTTGTTACTAGATGCCTCAATCACATTCAAATGTTGAAACGCTATAATCTTTTTGTTCTGAAACGCTATAATCTTCTTGATATTCCGTATAGTTAAGATTACTAATTTCTTTTCTTGCAATTAAAGTCCAAAATTCATGTTCATAACTAAAATAAGTGTCAAACGCACGATTGATTGTGAAAATTTGCATACCATTTTTTAAAATAAATTTTGGTTTTGTATCATCATCAAAAGCCTCGTGATCAATTAACAAAGAGTGCTCAAATGGTACAATTATTTCAATTGGTTGTTCGGCTTTTTTAAAGCTACCCTCGAAACATCCTGCCAAAATTCTTATTTGTCCTTTAATATATGGTTTAAGTATCTTAGAACTTAAATATCTGTTTTCACCCTTATTATGTTCTATCATGTATTTCAAGTATTCGGGCGAATACGGTTCTTCATCACAAATATCAGGCAAAATAACTTTACTTACTTCCCTGTCCGAAAGATTTAAAAACCTTTCAATATTTCTGCCTTGAACTTGAAAGCCATATTCTAGCTCATTATTTTCATCAAATTTAATATACATTTGTCCGCGTTTTCTTAATTCGTCCATATTTTTCTCCTAAATAGACATTTTTTCAGTCTGTATGGTGCACCATAGCAAAACTAAATTGAACCCTCAATTTAGTTTTTTTAATATATTATAACTTAAATGTTCTTTCTTTTACTTCGTAATCAATGTTTATCAGATTTTCTTGCAATTCACAAAGATTATTGTAATAATAAACATTATTTTCGCCAACCATTCCAACTACAAGACCAGAAACTTTGCTTCCAGATTTTGCAAAGCAATAAATAGGTTTCCCAAGATTGTGTGCCATTCCCATTTCTATTCCTGCACCAGTGGAAGCAGTGGACATTTCAGCTATAATAACATCAGCATTTTTTATAGCTTGTTCAGCTCTTTGAAATCTCTCTTGTAATGTGCCTTTGAATTGTGCCGTCTCCAATGGAGTTCCCAAAACAATAAAATTTTTTTCAAGTGATTTTTTGTATGTGTTGAAAATTTCTTCTGCGTTTTGTGCAATGCCTGTTACAGCACCAAGAACATAACATTTAGGTTTCATAGTTTCTCCTTAATTTAATATGTTTTTTATTCCCACTTCTGGTATGTTTACATCTTTTGGCAAAGCAAGAATAAATCTTATTAGTTTGGCGACTTCTTTTGGATCTAAGCCATCAGTCATAGATTTTTCAATGTTCATCTTCTTGAACATATCTGTTTTCATTTTGCCCGGCAAAATGTCCGTGACCTTAATTCCATATTTTTTCACTTCATCTTCAAGCGATTTTGAAAAGCCGGTCACGCCCCATTTGCTTGCGTTGTAAACAACTCTTTCTTGTTTGTGGTTTATTCCGGCCTGTGAATTTATGTTTATTATCTGTCCACTTTTACTATTTTTCATAGCTGGTAAACAAGCTTTTGTGCAATTTATAACGCCAAGAAGATTGACATCAACAACTTTTTGAATTCTTGTGTAATCATTGAAATCAAGTTCTTCTTGTATCCAAAGCCCTGCACAGTTGATTAAAACATCTACTTTGCCAATTTTTTTAATCATTTTTTCCACTTGTGTATGGTCAGAAACATCACAAACACAATATTCGCAATTTAATGATTTTGATACGGCTTTTAACTTTTCTTCGTCCACCGCAGCAATATACACTTTATAATCTTTTGATAATTCTTTTGCTATTGTCTTTCCAAGTCCGTCACTTCCGCCTGTAATTAAAACTTTTTTCATATTTCACTCCTTACTTTTTCATTATAACATACTTTCAGTTGTTTTGTATCATGTTTTCAACGATTTTTGTTTTTTATGTATAAAATTAACTTTGAGAGCATTAGACGACACCTTGTCTTATTAACGAGAGCGTGCTGATGCACGCTGACAAGGTCTCGTTTTTCAAACAACCAAACAACTTGCCCACTGCAAAAGAATGGGCTAAAAAGTGGGACTTGGGTAAACCCCGTTGTCCCACTTTTTAGAACGGGTTCAATTTAGTTTTGTTATGGTGCTCCCAGAAGGACTCGAACCCTCCTCAACGGTTCCGAAGTAATCCCTTTAAAATGGTATTTTTGCCCATTTTGGCACCAAATTTTATCATTTAATATCGTTTTATAAAGTGCCGAATTGCCCTATTTTAAAGGGGTTTAGGCACTTTTCTTTTAACATAAATTATTATACAATATTTTACGATAAAAACATAACACAAAATGGCACATTTGCAAAAATCTTGCAAATTTACTGCAAAAATTCGTGAAAACAGCAATAAAAAGCAAACAACAAGGCGGTAGTTATT
>CANRFP010000061.1 GCA_947629895.1 uncultured Clostridia bacterium
CTCCAATCGCCACTTTCGGCACACGCCTCAATTTGAATGCCATTTTCTTTTGCAATCTTTGAAAATGCGGACAAAATTTGGTGCTTTTGCGTGAGATTTGGCGCCCAAACGCTCTTGGAACAGCCCGAATAGCTTTCAATTACAAAACTGATTTTGCAGTGTTTTGTGTGCCCTTTCAAACTCTCGCACAACTTGGAAAAATGTTCAATGTGCCACTCAACATCAATTCCGTCGGCAAGCAAAATTGGGTCGTATCGCCAAATCACGGGGCAAAATTTTGAGAGCTCTTTAAAACTTTCAATGCGTTCTTCCAGCTTGGGCAAATTGGCTTCAATTTTCGCCGGATAAGGATTGAGAGTGTAGAGAAAATAATATTTAATATCCCCAAGTTCATTCAGCCGCCTCATCATCGGTTTCGGATTTTTCGTCCAAAAAACTATGCCTTCCAAATTTCCGCTTATCTCAACTTTTTTGTTGCCAAGCATATCTTCTTCAATGCTTTCAATTTTGATTGGCCTCAACTCAATCCGCGCAATTTTTTGCTGATTGATTGGATTTGGCACAAGCACAAAGCCCTCTTTCAGCCTATCAAAAAACCAATCCGCATAAAACGCCGGAACATCAGTTCGCCTTGAAACACTTAAAATCATAACTCACCACCATCAAACAAACTTGTTTGGACTTGTTCATCTGTCGCCCTCACTATGTATTCATCCGGATTTTTCTCTTCCGGCAAAAGTTCAACGTTTGGCGCAAGTTTTCTTGGCTCCGGTTTTCCAAAATAAGTCACGCTTGACTTTTGCAAAGTGTGCGGCGCATAACAGTATCTGCATTGATGACTACACCCAATGTAAATATTTAGCGCAAATGGGCTATATTCCCTCGCCATGCCACAAGGCCGATAAATCACACTCATGCAAAAATTATAGCACAAGCTCAAAAAATTTGAAATTATTTGACAATAAAATATCCCTAATCCATTTATAAAATAAACCTAAACCAAACTTTTGAGAGTTCGGTTTAGGAGAAATATTATGATTTATTTGGTGACAGGTGCAACAAGTGGTATCGAAAACAAATTGCAGAAGAATTGTCAAAAGAAAAGAATACTGTGATATTGAATCATGGCAGCAATGACAAACAAGCGCAACAAGTTTTAGAAAAATTTTTAAAATTTGAAAATTTTTATAAGCAGAGCCAAAAGTATTAGATTTTTTGATTGTTTTTGTCTAAGTTTATGCTATAATTAGAAAATGTGGCCTAACATATTTTCTTGGGAGGTTTTATATATGAATATAGGCATTATTACAAGTTTTAGAGAAGTTTGCACAAGAGAGGATTATGTTATTGCAAAATCTTTTGCAAAAGACGGCCATCATGTTGACCTTTTGGACTTTCCTGTCAATTTCCCCGTTGAAAAATATTATGATTTGATTATTTTTAAAAACGCGTGGTATTTAAGCGAGGACAAGGTGGAACAATTTTTCAAAGATGTTCAAACTTTGATGAAAAAGATTGAGAAAACAAATTGCAAAATTGTTTGCTCCGATGACGGAAAGTTGAAATTTAACACGATTGGCAAAAAATATTTGGTTGACCTTTATAAACAAGGCTTTAAGGTTGTACCAACAATCGACGATATGAAAGATATAAATCTTTTGCCAAAAGTGGACAAATACATAAAAAAGCCTTTTGTTTCCTATGAGGGCTTTGGAATGCAAGAGGTTTCAAGCAAAGACCTCAAAAATTTGAAATTGAATAAAGAAATTTTACAGCCAAAAATTGATTTTATTTCCGAAGTGCAACTTTATTTCATAAACAATCAATATCAGTATGCAGTGGAATATGCCCCTCACAAATGGCCGGACTATCCAACTCCACACATGTTTAAACCGGCACGAAAATACATAAATGAAGCGAAAAAACTTATGGATTTAAACGGTGCATCTTGCTCTATTTCTCGTGTGGACTTTTTGCGTGTTAATGAAAACGAAATGCTGCTTCTTGAATTTGCCGACACCTGCCCAAACATGAACTTGCTTTTAATTGACAGGGAAGTTTCAGAGAAGTTTTTGACCAATTTCAAAAAGGCCGTTTATGATTATATGAAAAAGTAAATTTATTTAAGAATAATAAAGGAAAATGCATGAATAACAAAGAGTTGCAAAAAACATATCAAAATTGTTTAGAGTTTTGCGAAAAAATTAAAAATCCAATTTTAAAAGATGTTGCAAAAAGAGTTTTTGCCGATTACAAAACACAACTTTTTAATAAGCCTGCAACAACTTCACACCACTTTTTTAAAGGTGGGCTTTTATATCATATATATTGCGTTGCAAGAAATGCTATAGCCATTTGTGAGTTATATCCAACTTTGCAGGTTGACATGGACTTGATCATTTTTGGCGCACTAACACATGACATTGGTAAAACACAAGAATTAAAAGATTTTGACATGATTACTGATGGCGATGCTTTTTTTGAGAATGGGGCTCAACTTTTGGGGCATTCCTACGAAGGCGCGCATATTATAGAAAATTATTTAAACGAATATAAACTTGACAGGCAATTTAAAAATCAGGTTTTGCACATGATAGGCAGCCACATGAAAGAATATAGTGAATGGGGCGTTTTAGTTTTGCCTAAAATGCTGGAAGTTGTTATCATCAACTTTGCAGACCACATAGACGCCGATTTGCAACCGGCTCACACCCCTCTTGAAAAAACAAAAAAAGGTGAAGAATATAAAGCGCACGCCCCTCGCCCATACTTTAAATCATTGAATGATTTTTATAATACAGACAGATAAAATTTGACAAAAAAACAATAATAAAATTTTTTAAAAAAGATTACATATTTATTAGGATGAAAAATGAAAGTTGAAGAAATTAACAAAATTTTTGATAGCAATGAAATGAAAAGCCTGCTAAAACGCGTTGCAGCAGAAAACGATTTTCGTATGTGCTTAAACAAAGAAGTTATGGAAGATTACAGGCGCTTTTTTGCAAATGTTATTGTCTGCTGTTTTGTGGTAGATGTGGCGTGTGGCGATTTAACAGAAATTTATGAAGATGTTGAAGGCTTTTTAGCGAAAAAGTTAAGTTTAAAGCTGCATTTAAAAGACATTTACAATAACAAAGATAAAGTTGCAGAATTTTTCAACAAAATGCTTGGCAAAAGCCAAATTTATTTTCACGGCACTTTGTCAAATATGGAAAATTCAGTTCTTGGGCAAAAAGACAACAACTACATTAAAATACAACTTTGCAAAAGCATAAATGATGTTTATTGCAAATATGGAATATATGCGGCGTTTGAGTCTGGCATAAGGGATTTTGAAGATAACAATTTTTGGCTTACGCGTTCGCCGGGCTCCGTTTGCTTTTACGCCTTGCAATCGCCAGAATATTTTGCGCGCTTTTGCTCGCGGTCAGATTACTACAAACAAGACATTTTTAAATATGACAGAATTGCCTATTACAGAAAGGACTTTTGGGCTTGCAAGCAAAACATAAAAACCGAAACAAAAGATTTTAATTTTAATAAACAAGAAAGAAAATCAATATTGAAAAACTTTAAAGCATTGTGGAAAAATGTGGTTGTTAAAGACATGGCAAACATCATTTTTATGTGCGAGATAAACAAAGATAACACGCAAAGTTTTGCAGAGGACGAAATGCTGCTGGATATGCTTTTAAAATTTTTTAAAGAAGATAATTTTTGCTTTGATTTGGCAAAGTTTAAAAAATCTTTTAAAGGCAAAATTGCCTTACCGGATGTAAAACCTTATTTAAAGCACCAGCATCCTGTGATAGATAAAAAATTTGTGATTTTTGACAATAAAAAATATTATCCGGATTTTTACATAGACTGCAAATATTCAAAACATTTGTATTTTTCGTTTAAAGAAGATGAACATTTTGAAACAATCAACAAAAATATTCGCCTCAACGACAAAACATTGCTTATAAAGCTAGTGAATGAAGCAAGGCCAAACTCAAAAGCTGCGAAACAATTTTTTAAAATGCAGAACTTGCCAAGCGTTAAGAATGTGGTGGAGTTTTATAAAAAAGAATTCTCTATTAAAGTAAAACAACTTGAAAAAGAGAAAAACTTTGAAATAAAAAAGCAAATTGTAAAACAAATTTGTGAAGATGTTGGGCTTAAATATGTTGTAAGCGCAAAGTATAATCAATATTTTAAAGATATAAATCAGTATTACATAAAAACTTATCGGTCGCTTTTGGGCGTAAAACTTTTTGAGCATTATGACGGCATTGCCGATGTTACTGACGAAAAATTAAATCAACTTTTGGCAATTTATAAAGATATTCTTTCTAAAAAAGATATTTTGAAAGAAAATTTGCCATTAAAAGCCTTTAATCGCGAATTCGATTTTATAAAATAAAATTTTAGGAGAAATATGGAAAACTTGGAATATTATAAGCAAACAAGTATGTTTACAGATTTAGGCAAATACAAAGAGAATGCCGTTGATTTGTGGGAAAACAAATGCAAAAAGTCACTTAAGGAGTTGCAACACCACCTCATGAGTGTGACAATTCATCGCGTTATTATTCAACAAGCGTTGATAGATGGGAGTGCAAAATACTTTGAATACGGCAACCTTTCAAAGATTGATTTCACAACGCCAATGTGTGAAGATGACATTTTCTTGACGGCAGCTGCAATTTTTAATGAAATTTATCGCAGAGATGATAAAGGCTTTTATTTTGAAAGGCCTTTCGAAAACAAGCTGGTTTTGACTTGTCGATATATTTCTGTTTTGACAAGCGCAATATTGAAAGCAAACGGAATCCCGTGCAGAAGCCGTGCGGGCTGGGCAAGATACTTGCGCGAGGGCAAATGTTTGGATCATTGGGTGAATGAATATTGGAACGAAAAAGAACAAAGGTGGATAATGTTTGACATGGACGACCTTTATGATCCAGATTTCATGAAATACAAACTTTATGCCAAAAATAAAATTGCATATCAGTATATGGATTTTGGGAAAGACCAATTTTACTCGGCAGCAGATATGTGGCTGATGTATAGAAAAGATCCTTCCTGCTTGAAAAGTCTTGAATATGGCTCAAACGCCACAAAACCGGAAGAAGTGTTGAAATATTTGTTTTTGGATTTTTGGGCTGTAATGAACATGGAGTATAATTACAAATTTCGCCCTGTTGCCTTTGATAAAAAAGTAAACAAAATGACAGACGCAGAATTAAAAGATGTTGATAATTTGGCAAAACTTATGCGAAATGTCGATAAAAACTTTGAAAAATTGCATAAACTGTATAACATGCCAAAGTATAGGCTCACTGTCTCTCCGCTTGTGGGCAAAGACAACTACAAACTTCTTAAAAAAGTGAAAAAATATCAGTTCTAAAAAGTAATATTGACTTTTAAAGCCTCGCATGATATAATCAAAATAAAAGCGAGAAAATTATGAAAATATATAGAATTTTAGCAGAGCCAGAATATAAATGTTTCTTGGAACATCAGAGCATTTTAAATCCAATTCAACATTGGAAATTTCAGCGAGAAAATATGCTTTTTCCAGAGAATTTTGACAGTCATGGAAAATTTTTCTTTTTTGAATTGGAGGATGCTTTTCAATTTGCGAGATTTTATGAGTGTCGCACAACAAAAGATATAATACTTGAACTTGATATTGATTTTGAAACAGCATTGAAATATTTGTCGGTTGCAAATTATCGTTATCCAGACCCAACAAAAATCCACCATGGTTATGCTGACCATAATATACCTGAACTTTATCTGGATCATAATGTTGCGGATGAAAAAATAAAAAGGAATGAATATCGCTTAATCAATCCTATGTTGGAACTTAAAGGTTTTCCAAAAATATATGAAGGCAACCGAACTCCTAAAATTGTGGAACTCGGGAACACGATAGAGAAAATCTTGCCATTAAAAAACTCCCTCTCAAACAATTCAATTTTGTCATTTCAAATAAGTAAATATAAAGAGTTAGGGATAACTGAATTTCAAAACCAGAAAACTGATGTAGATCTAACTATTTCACGCGAAAAGGCAGAGAGCCTTAAAAATCAGCTGGATTCAGTTGCTAAAGGGAAGTTTTTGGAGTTTGTGAGAGAGCACAACAAGTATATGGCGCTAGTTCCCGTGGAAGAAAGACAGCGAGTTTAATCTAATCGAATTAAAAAGTGAAAATACAGGTTCTAAATGATGAAAAACGATAACGATTTAATTGAACTTTTGGCAAAACATGAGCACGATAGATGGGCAAAATGGCAAAAATATTTGTTTTCTTGTTGTCTGAAAAATGATAACGGCTCTTTTGTTATTCCAAAAGATAAAGTGGAAAGGTGGCAAAGGCAAATTAAAACAGATTATGATAATTTGTCAGAAAACGAAAAGAATTCTGACAGAAATCAAGCAAAAGAGCTTGTTGATGTGATAAAAAATTTTCACAAAAACAACAAACCAAAAGGTATTGTCGTTGCTGGCTTTGGCGCCATTGGAAAAACTTGGCTTGGCGAGCATTATCCTAATATAATTGATATGGAAAGTGGCTTTTATGCTCACATAAACGAAGGCTTTGAACAAATTGATGTTGAAAAGCGAAAAGGAACAACTTATCGCCCTGCCAATCCACAGTGGCCAGAAAATTATTTTAATGCCATTGTTGAAGCGCGAAAACATTATGATGTTGTGTTGACA
>CANRFP010000062.1 GCA_947629895.1 uncultured Clostridia bacterium
GCCATTCATTTGAATCAAGAATGCAACCATTCCGCCGCTGGTGAAGAAAAGGCTGGCATCATTGTCGCCGAACCTATAAGGGCATTGATAGGTTGGATAACCCGGCAATTCATATTGCACAAGCACCCTTCCGTTAAGTTTGTCAACAAGCCCCGCGCACCAAAGCAACAGATTTTCATTTATAACATAAACGTTATAAGAATAATCCGTTCCATTAAACCAGCGGTTAAGCCAAATCCCACGAATTTCTCCCACTGGTGAAAAGTCCATCAAGTGTCTTTCAGGACTGTCCAAACTTGCCAGAGCCTCAAAATCTTTAAAGCCAAGCCCCGTTTTAAGCGCTCCATCCAGATAGGACAAGTTGTAAAAATTCTTACACTCTCCCGCCTCGCAAATTTGGTCGTCCTTATTAGACACAACTCCTTCATCAAAAATGGAAAAAACAAGATTTTTTTGTGTGATTTTTTTATGCTTTTTCAAATTCTTGTAAAAAATCAAAGCCATCTCCTAGTTGGAAGAATATGTTGTCCCATTTTTCTTGTCAGCATAAACAAGCTTTGTTTAAATCTCTCGTCCCAAACTTCGCAATCCAGCCCGTTCATCAAAAGATATTCGCTTGCCACGCCATAGGCAAAAATTCTTGCAGTCAGTCCAGAAAAAGCCTCCACTTCATCGCCAAGAGAAAGTTGCTTTGGCAAAAAACTGTAAACAATTGTTTTCGCATTGCCAAAAATTTCCACAAATTCCGGAAACAGTTTAAATCTCAAATTAAGCCCAAAGCGGTTTTTCACTTCATAAACATGAACAACTTTTTTTGAAAGGCTTGAATAATTTAAAACCGAATTTTTAACTGAAATTTCCTCTTTTGTGAGGTATGGAAGATAATCGCTTGCAATTTCCTCATTAACAAGATTAAAGCATCGAACCATATCGTCAACCTTTTCTTGTTCGCGCTTTGTCAACGCACTTTCAGTTTCTTCCAGCTTTGCAAAAATTTCTTTTTCTCCAACAAATTCACAAACCAATTTTAAAATGTCTTTAACTGTCATAGAGTTTCTCCTTAAAGTTGTTTAAAACTTCTTTTATAACTGCCTTTTCGCGTTTGGAGTTCTCTCTTTCAATCTCTCTAAAAATTTCGTCACTGTTTTGTATTCTTGTTTTCAACACCAAACTCACAGTCCGCTCGTCCAACGCATCATAAGGAATTGTTAAACAATAAGTGTTTTTTGGCTGCTTGCGGTTGTGAACTTCAAAGGTGTTTTTATCCAAATTCCTCACAATGAAATAACCTTTATCAATCGCTTTAAGCCTCTCCAAAATTCCAAGACAGTCACTTTCAATTTCAAACAACTTTTTCATAAAATTCCTCTTTACTATTCAACTTCTGTGTTAATTTCTGTTGCGTGTCCAACGCCCGATGGTCTATGGCAAAGAAGTTCGGTGTATTTAACAAGAGTAGCCGAGAAAGCAGCCTTTGTTGGGCTTTGTTTCAAAATTCTTCCACTCTCGTCTTCAAGCCATTTCCAATCGCCAAGTTCATAGAACATGAAATCATTTGTGTTAAGGAAATAGCACTCTTTGTCATCAACGCAGTTGGTTGGAACAATTGGAACTCCAAAGTGAGTGATTGCTTTTGTGCCATCTTCCAAAGTTACAACGTCAACATTTCTGTTGTAGAGTTTTTGATAAGCTTGATATGCTCTTTTAAGTTTGTATGAACAGTTAATGAAATTCACATTTGTTCCTTCCATTTCAAGGTCATCAATAACGCTTTGAACAAAATCTTCATCAAAATGTTTGTCAGAAGCTGTGTAATTTTTAGCGTTCATAACAGGATATTCTGTTCTGTTCACGCCGTAGAGGTCGCCCGTGCCAACAATGGCTTTAAGTCCAAGAATTTCCGCATCCTTAGAGCCATGAAGATAAATTTTGTCGCCCGTTGTGATGCTTTCAGAAGTGCCAAGAACAATTTTCTTTGTGATTGGGTCGATGCTCTTAACCAAAACATTGTTTGTTGTTTTTGAGCCAACGATGTCAACATACATTCCAGCAGCAATGCCACCAGCGTTGTCAACTGTTATTGTTCCTTCTGCATTTGTGAGGGTTGCCAAAAGGCCTGTTCCGTCACCATAGAGCATTCTTGAAAGATTGAATATGCTTGCTTTCAAAAGGCTGTCCATGCCGTCTTGCAAAAGGTTAACAAAGGAGTTCACATCAGATGATGAGCAACGAACTGCCTTGTCGCTGATTTCAAATCTACCAAACAAGTTTTTAAGAGGTGCAACAAAGGAAAGATAAGGGGTTGGAACGCCCTCAGGAAGGTCGCTTGTCTCTTCCCCAGCCATTATTCCGCCGTTGATTCCAATTGGAGCAACAACGCGAACTTCTTTGCCCACAATGTTTCTTGTGCTGCGTCTTATTCTGCTGTAAAGTGGATTTGTTTTTGTGTTGATTTGGTCTGCAATAACTCCCAAATAAACGTCTTTAAGCACATTTTCTGCGCTTTGTAATGTAATCATAATTTTCTCCTTTAATCCAAAAGATTAAGAACCACCTTTTTTGCCTCCTCAAAAGTGTCGGGCTTTTTTATTTCTGGTTTTGTAACCCTTTCCCCGCCCTTTGAAGAGATGACAATAGGTGAGCCTTGAAGGGAAAGTTGTTTCATATAATTTTCAACAACCATCCTTTGTAATTCATTGTCATTTAGTATTAAGTTTTGAACGATAGGCTCTTTGGCTTTGGTGCTGCTTGTCAGTTTTTCATACAAAAGTTCTGCCCACGCTTTATCAAAGCCTGCCACATCTTTTTTAAGACTTTCGTCTTGTTCCACACGCTGACGAATTTCCTCCGCGTATGGGGTTGCCTCATCATGTTTTGAAAGGAACGAATTAAAGCCCTCTTCAAACAAATTGGTTTCTTTATTCGCTTTGTCTTTCTCTAATTGCGATAACTTTTGGCTTTTTCTTGTAAATTCTGCTTGAAGGTTGTTATAGGCGTCATACAAGTCATCAACACTCTTAAATTTTCCTAAAGGTCCGCCCTTTTCTGCTTCACTCGTGACGCCTTCTTCAACCTCTTGCTGTGGAGAGCCCGCTTCGTTTTCTTCCAAAGAAGGTTCAACGCTTTGTGGTTGTTCTCCAATATGTTCTTCTTCCATATCATTCTCCTTTCAGTTTTTTGTGTTCTCTTATGTGGTTTAAAAAGTTTTCTTCAACTTTTTTGTTAAAATCGTCTGTATATAAATTTTTAAGCATATAGGCAATGTGCTGATTTATATGAATGTCATGCTCGTCAATTTCCTTAACTTGCACCGTTTTGCCACTGTTAAGCAAAAGATTTTCCGCATCCGCATTTTTAATGTGAAGGTCGGTTATGTCAACGGAAGTTTCCCAAATTCCAAAGCCCAAATTTTCCAAAATTTTGTTTTTCATGGAGTTTGTGATGTTTCCGTTTTCATCTGTAAGCAAGCCCCTGTCCAAAAGTGAGAAAATCATATTTCTTCTTTGAGGCAGCGTGTCATTTGTTTCGCTGTTGGTGTCAAACTGAACGTCATCGCTGGAAATGTCGCTTCCTCTAAAATAGGAAATATCCAAATTTCCATTCTCACCCACAATCTTAATCAGTCTTGGGAAAGTTGCATATTGTTTGTAAAGCCTCAAAATGTGCTTTGCCATGTTTTTAATGGCGTTTTTCATGCTGTCTGTGGTGAATTTTAATCTTGTTTCATTTTCGTCAATCAAAAGTTCAAGCGCCACACCACTCATTGCTGAAACACTTTCCATTGTGCCTATATCGCTTGTTCCGCTAAGTGAGAAGAACTCTTTTAAAAGCCTCTCTTCCTCTTTTTCGAAGTCGCTTGGCACTTGCTCGCCACCCAAAAACTCTGGCGCAGTTGCCCCTTGCCTATAAACCAAAATTTTGCCCGGTGCAAGCCCTTCTTCTTCAAGGTTGTCAATGTCCACACTGCCATCTTCAACTGCCAGCACACCCATCGTCAGTCTGTTGAGATATTCATGCTTGCGGTTTTTCACAGCGTTAAAGGCCCTTTGAACAGGAATAAGCCTTTCAATCATGCTAACTCCCCAAAAACTTCCAATTTCCTCGTTGCAAATTTGTTTAACAAAAGGAAATTCTCGTTTTCCATCAATTCCGTTTAGGTAAGGCATTTCGCCGTCATAAACAAGTTTGTCGCCCGCAACAATAATAAGTCTGCCATTTGGCAACTCCTCGTTTGGCTTGATGTATTTTTCAATGACAATCGCACTGTTTTTCTTTGTGGTTTCAGTAAGTTTTGTGGCAAGCCCATAATATCCAAGCCCGCCCAAAGAGGATTTTGCTCCATCAAGCGAATACACATTCACATCTCTGCCTTCAACCTCAACGCCAAAGTCGTGTTTTATTTGCTCGGCAGAATAAGCTTTTGCGTGTATTATGCTCTCACAATCCTCAAGGCTTTGATGCGTGCAACTGTCGGGATAAATTTCAAAAGGTGAGCAAACTGAAATGTCCACATCTCCCGTCAAAATTTTCTTTCCATCTTCCTCAACTGCAACCGCTTGCCCAAGATTGGAGTTCCACGTTATTTTGTAGAAACTTGTTCCGCAAATTTCGCTCCACATGGTGGCTTGGTTTATTTTCGAAGTCAAATCCATCTTGCTGGAAACAGAACTCAAAATTTTCTTTCCAACTTTTGCGGTGTAAATGTCCTCTTCGTCATTTGTTGCCGGCACAACATGCATTTTTGGTTTGATGTTTGACAGTTTTGAAAGTCTGATGTCAATTATTGGCGCAATGTGATTAAACACCTCTCTTTGCTGCCAAAAATATTGCTTGTCCACCTCTTGCACAAATCCGCCATAGCCAACATCACAATATTGGTTGCCCATATAAAAATTCATGTTCATTTGCCACTGGCTGTCATAACTTTTTCGCTCACTTGCGCGCCTTGCGAAGTCCTTTAAAGTTTGTTCAACTAAATCGTTTTCCTTTTTCATACCTTCTCCTTCTTTCTCTTGTTTTTGAATGGGCTGTCAACAGCCTTTGGAACGAGCGTTTTTGAAAAACACTCAAACATTTTCTTCATGCAATCTTCACAAAACACAAGTTCTCGCCTAACAAATCCCTTTGTGCTGAAACTGTATTTAGCCAAATTCTTGCAGCCAACGAAGTCGCATTTCAGTTGAGTTTTACAAATCTCCATTTTCATTTTCGTTCTCCTTTTCCTTTAAAAGTTTCAAAAGACGCTCCTTCTCGGCAAGGAGTTGCTTGTCCGTCATTTTTGAAATGTCGTCATCACTTAAATGTGACTGCTCAATCAAAAATCTCAAAGCGTTGAGGTCGGGAGGATTGCTTTTTTTTGTTATTTTCCGCTTAGATAAAATAGGTTTTCCGTTTTCGTCTGCGGTGTATTCCTCAATAATTTCATCACTCTCAAATCCCAAAGCCTTTTTCAGCAATGCTTTTTTAATTTCCTCTCCGTTCATAAGCCCCTTTTTCAACTTTTAATTGGCAAAAGCTTAGCCCCAAAAATGCACAATTTCAACAAAATATGTCAAAAATCACAGAAATTCGAACAAAAAAACAGAAATTCACAAAAAATCGGACAAAAAATAGAATGTAAATGTATGAGGATACTATGGAAAACACTCTTGAATTTAAAAATGTGAACTATTATTATCAAACGCCAAAGGACGAAATCTTTGCGTTAAACAACATAAATTTCAATGTGGAAAAACAGGCTTTTGCCTCTCTTGTTGGGCCAAGCGGCTGCGGCAAAACCACAATTTTGTCCATAACTGCAGGGCTGTTGAAGCCAAGTTCTGGGCAAATTCTTCTGAACGGACAAAACAAGATAGACAGCAAAAAAATTGGATATATGTTTCAAAGGGACCATTTGTTTGAATGGCGTTCTGTTTGGAAAAACATCACACTTGGCATAGAAATCCAAAAGCCAAAAGATAAGGCGGAAAAGTTTAAACTTGCGGAAGAACTTTTAAAAAAATATGACCTATATTCGTTTATAAATCAAAAGCCGCGTTCACTTTCTGGCGGAATGAGACAGCGAGTTGCACTTATCCGCACCCTGACCTTAGAGCCGGATTTACTTTTGTTAGATGAACCTTTTTCGGCGCTTGATTTTCAAACAAGGCTTTCGGTGTGCGATGATGTTTATGAAATAATCAAAAGCGAAAAAAAGACGGCACTTTTGGTTACGCATGACATTTCAGAGGCAATTTCAATGTCGGACAAAATCATCGTGCTTACGCACCGCCCTGCCACAGTTAAAGATGAATTGGTGCTGAATTTGGAAGGCAAAACCCCTCTGCAAAAAAGAGAGGACAAAAATTTTTCATCACTATTTGACAAGATATGGAGAGAACTTACAAATGAGCAAAAAGATAACTAACTTTTCAAAAACGCACAAGCAGTATGTGAGAAGACTTAGAACAACAAAAGGTTTAATTATATTTTTTAGGATTTTTGTTTTGGTGGCATTTATTGGCCTGTGGGAACTTTTGGCGCAAACGCACATAATTGACACCTTCT
>CANRFP010000063.1 GCA_947629895.1 uncultured Clostridia bacterium
CAGCCCAAAAATCTTTCACCTTCCGATGGCGTTGCAGTTAATGCCACTGTTGAGCCTTCTTTAAAAGTGCCCGTGCATGTGAGCGAGGAAAACCCACTTGCCTCGCAATTTCCGTCACCAGAAACGCGGAAAGAAAAATTGTAGTAGTTGGTTGTTCCGCATCCAAAGAACGCCACCACAGGAAAAATCAAACACATCAAAAGCAAAAAGCAAATTTTCTTTTTCATTTCTTTTTATCTTTCTCTCTTGAAAATATATTATCTTAAAAAAACAAAAAAAGTCAAACAAAAACGGCAAATGACAAAAATAAAAGCAAAATTTTGAGTATTTTTGAAGCGCTTGCATAAAATAGTTGGGTAAGGAGTTTTTATGTGGGAACTTTCAATCTCTGTCAGCGGAAAAAATCTTGACATAGCAAAATTTGTTTATCAAACGCTCAAAACTCACGCGGAAGAGTTTGATGCAGTTGTCACTTGTTATGAAGAATGTGACAATTTTTATGTGGTTTTTGGCTGCCCCCAAGCACAGCAAAATCGCGCGAGTATGATGCTTGAAAGATGTGTGATAAAAGTTATTTGCAATTTTTACAAAGAAAAGTTTTTAACAGAAAATTTACATCTTCCACTGCATGAAACCATAAGTTTGACAGCCTTTAAAAAAGCCCTCATAAATTTTGATAAAGAAACAGATTTTTATATGATAAGCAAAAATTTGGATTTGGACAAGAACTTGCATCTTGACAGTTTTTATTATTTCAAATTGAAGGCCTTGCGTGACAAATGGAGCGAACTTGTTTCTCTTGCAAACGAAAACAGCGACTATTTGGTTTCCTCCGATGCTTTTTTCGACCTTCTAAAATTTTTGATTGACAATTTGGAAGTTTGTGAGGATGAAATAAATGTTTTTGAAGAAGATAATGGCTATCACATCAGCCCAAACAACAAGGACATTCCAAATGAAACACTTTCGCAAGAAGGGCTGATTTCTTCGCTGATTGAACTTTCCCCCAAAAAAATAAACCTGTTTTGCCGAAATGACAACGACAACACCGCAGGTTTTTTATCCAAAATTTTTGAAGAAAGAATAAACATAAGTTACAACAAAACCATTGAAAAATTACATCTATAATTGCACTTTTTAGGCTTTATCAGCCGGATATTCCACACTTTTCAAATAAAGCCCACAAGCAGGCATTGTTTTGCCCGCCAAACTGCGATTTCCATTAACAAGCGCCAAAGTGATGTCCTCAAAAGAAAGTTTGCCTCGCCCGCAGTCCAAAAGCGTGCCAACAATAATCCTCACCATATTATACAAAAATCCGTTTCCTGTTACATAAAATGTGAAAATTTTGTTGCGTTTGAAAATGGAAATGTCATAAATTTCTCTTTCAAAATCGGTTACTGTTGTGTCGGCACAGCAAAAGCCTTTAAAGTTGTGTTTTCCAATCAAAATTTTGCTTGCCTTTCTCATTTTTTCAAGGTCAACATCAAAAGGATAATAAGCCACAAAGTCACTTTTAAGCGCTGGCCTATCACCTGTCACCTGCACAACATATTTGTATGTTTTCTTTTTGGCTGAAAATCTTGCATGAAAATTCTCATTTTCCTCTGTCACTTTCAAAATTCTCACATCAGATGGAAGCAAATTGTTCAAAGCGCCCTTTATGTTTTTAAGCGGAATTTTGCTTTCAGTTTTGCACGATGCCACCTGCCCAAGCGCGTGCACGCCCCTATCCGTTCTTCCACTGCCTTCCACACAAACCGCTTCATTCAGCAAAGAAGAAAGCGCCTTTTCAAGTTCCCCTTGAACTGTCCTTTTGTTCTCTTGTTTTTGCCAGCCATAAAAGTGGCAGCCGTTATATTCAATCACCAATTTTAAATTTCTCATATCTATATTTTAAGAATTATAGCAACAATAATCAAGCAAAATTCAAAATTGTTTGACTTAGTTTCGCAAAAAGTTTTAAACTAAATCAAAAGGAGCAATTATGAAAAAAGTTGTTGATGGAAACACTGCCGCCGCTATGGTGGCTTACAAACTTTCTGAGGTTATTCCAATTTATCCAATCACGCCGTCATCACCTATGGCTGAATTTTGTGACAGTGAAGTGGCAGCGGGAAAACAAAACATATTTGGAAAAATTCCAACTTTGGTTGAAATGCAATCAGAAGGTGGCGCAAGCGGCACGCTGCATGGCAGTTTGTGTTCTGGTGCAATGACAACAACTTTCACATCAAGTCAAGGGCTGCTTTTGATGATTCCAAACCTATACAAACTTGCCGGCGAGCAACTTCCATGCGTGCTTCATGTGGCAGCAAGGGCGATTGCCTCCCATGCTCTTTCCATTTTTGGCGACCACAGCGACATAATGTCAATAAGAAGCACAGGCGCAATCATATTGTCCTCCTCTTCCGTTCAGCAAGCCCATGACTTTGCCCTTATTTCTCACATTTTAGCGTATAAAACCTCGCTTCCTGTTGTTCATTTTTTTGACGGTTTTAGAACATCGCATGAAATACAAAAAATTGATGCTCTGTCGGACGAACAAATAAAACAACTTTTGCCTTTAAAAGAAATTGAGGCTTTCAGAAATTCCAAACTAACCCCAAACGCCCCATATCAAAAAGGCACGGCACAAAATCCGGATGTTTTCTTTCAAAATCGCGAGCGTTCCAACACCGCCTACGCCCAAGTTTACAACAAATTGGAAGAAATTTTGAAAGATTTCAAGAAGGTAACGGGCCGCACATATTTTCCTTATGACCTTTTTGGATATAAAAATCCAAAAAAAGTTATTGTTTGCATGGGTTCGGCGTGCGAAACGATTGAAGAAGTTTTGGAAAGGGGGAATTTTAAAGATGTTGCACTTATGAACGTGCACCTTTTCCGCCCTTTTGACTCAAAAGTTTTCTCTCAATTAATTCCAAAGAGTGTTGAAAAAGTTATTGTGCTTGACCGCTGCAAAGAATGCACCGCCCGAGAGCCGCTTTATCTTGATGTTGTAAACGCTTTAAAGGGCAGAAACATAAAAATTTTCGGTGGAAGATATGGGCTTGGCGGAAAAGAGTTTGACCCTAAAATGGTTAAAGCAGTGATTGACAATTTCCAACTTGAAAAGGACGATTTCACCGTTGGAATTGTTGACGATGTGACAAACACTTCTCTGCCACTTCCAGATTTCAAACTTAAATCGGATGCCTTTGAAATGAAATTTTGGGGCTTGGGCTCAGACGGAACAGTTTCGGCAAGCAAAAGCACAATCAAAATTTTGGGCGAAGAACTTGGGGCTTATGTTCAGGGCTATTTTGAATATGACAGCAAAAAAAGTGGAAGCCTCACCCGCTCTCATGTTAGGGTTAGTGAAAATCCAATCAAAAGCACCTATTTGGTTGAAGAGCCAGACATAATCACTATTGCAAACTTCTCTTTTATGCATCGCTATGACTGTTTGCAAGGGCTGAAACAAAATGGCAAAGTGCTTATAAATTCTGTGTTCAGCGCCGATGAAATAAACAAAGTTTTGCCTGATATATACAAAACCACTCTCCAAAAACAAAAAGCCCAACTGTATGTTATAAACGCCCAAAAACTTGCAGAAGATGTTGGGCTTGGCAACAAAATAAACATGATTATGCAAACCGCGCTTTTCAAAGTTTCAAACATAATTCCTTTTGAAGCAGCAAAAGAACAGATTGAAAAATATATAAGAAAAACCTTCTCAAAAAAAGGCAAGGCAGTTATTGAAAAAAATCTTAAAGCCAGCGAAAAAACGCTTGAAAGATTGGAAAAAGTGGATGTTTCAAAGTTCACATTAAACAACGTAAATTTGAAAGACCGCAATTTGCCAGACGAATTTTATCAAAAAATCATGAAACCAATTGAAAAATTGGATGGGGATGCGCTCCCTGTTTCCGCTTTTGATGCGGCTGGAAAAGTCCCACAAGGCACTGCGGAACTTGAAAAACGTGGCTTTGCTTTGCACCTTCCTGTTTGGCTGCCAAAAAATTGTATTCAATGCGGACAGTGCGTTATGGCTTGCCCTCACAACGCCATTCGCCCAGTGCTTGTCAAAGGTGAAACTCCTGAGGAAATTGAGTTTGCCGCCGCTTTTGGCATGAATGGCTATTATTATCGCCTGCAAGTCAGCCCAGAGGACTGCACAGGCTGTGGAGTTTGTGCAAAAACTTGCCCAAGCAAAACAAAGGCGCTTGTTATGCAAATCGCTGACGATGAAATGGAAAAACAAAAGAAAAATTATCAAACTTTGCAAGGCATAAAAACAGAAAAAGAAACACCATTTGGCACCGACACCCCAAAAGGCTTGCAATTCAAAGATTGTTATTTTGGCTTTTCTGGCGCGTGCGGAGGTTGTGGCGAAACACCATACATCCGCCTTGCAACCACTCTTTTTGGTGACAGAATGGTTATTGCCAACGCAACGGGCTGTTCAAGCATATATGGCGGCTCATTCCCAAGTTGCCCATATCTCAAAGACGAAAATGGCCGTGGTCCTGCATGGGCAAATTCGCTGTTTGAAGATAATGCTGAGTTTGGGCTTGGCATAAAACTTGGAAGCAAATACACCTCCAAAGGAAACGAAAGTGTTTGGATAATTGGTGGTGATGGTTGGGCTTATGACATCGGCTATGGAGGCTTGGACCATGTGTTAAACAGCAAAGAGAATGTGAACATTCTTGTTCTTGACACAGAGGTTTATTCCAACACCGGCGGACAGGCATCAAAATCAACGCCACGCGGCGCAATGGTGAAATTTGCCAACGCTGGCAAAAGCACCAAGAAAAAGGATTTGGTGGCTCTTGCAATCGCATCAAAAAATTGCTATGTTGCACAGGTTTCGCTTGGCGCAAACATGGTGCAGTGCATAAAGGCGTTCAAAGAGGCGGAAAGTTACAATGGCCCAAGCTTGATTGTCGCCTATTGCCCTTGCGTTAATCACGGCTTTGACATGTCCGAAACAACTGCTGAAATGCGAAAAGCGGTTGAGTGCGGATATTGGTCGCTTGTGAGATTTAACCCTGAAAATGGCGAACTATCCATCGATAGCACATCGGATTTTGAAAAATATGATAACTTCCTGGACGGCGAAAGCAGATTCAGCGCAATAAAAGAACTTAAAGGGCAAGAAGCAAAAGCACTTCTTGATGAAAGTAAAGAAGATGCGAAAATTCGACTTGAAACGTTAAAGAGTTTGGCAAAAAAACAATAAAATTTCGTTACTTTGGTTGACAAAAGACATAAAAATTTATTAAAATCGAATATATACTATATATAGTGTGTGATTTTTTGCCCACTTCAATAGGTTGATTTAAAGGTAGGAAATATGGAAATATTCAAAACTTGGCTTGTTGAAACCCCAATAGCACATCGCGGGCTTCACGACAAAAACACCCCAGAAAACAGTTTGGAGGCGTTTTCAAAAGCAATAGAAAAAGGTTATGCAATAGAACTTGACGTTCAACTTTTGGCAGACGGAACTGTTGTTGTTTTTCACGATGACAGCCTCGCCCGAATGACCGACAATGACGGTTATGTGAAATTTTTGAATAAAGAGGATTTAAAAGCGTTAAAACTAAAAGGCTCAAAAGAAAACATTCCAACTTTTGAGGAAGTTTTGAACCTTGTTGATGGAAAAGTGCCTCTTTTAATCGAGATAAAAAACAAATACAAAGTTGGAAAGTTGGAGCAACAAGTAATTGACATTCTCAAAAATTATAAAGGAGAATATGCTGTTCAATCTTTCAATCCGTTTTCTTTAAACTATTTCAAAACCCATGCCCCAAACATTTTAAGAGGACAACTTTCTGGCTTTTTCAAAGGCGAAAAATTAGGATTTTTCAAAAAATTTATGTTAAAAAGGATGTCTTTTAACAAAAAAACAAGTCAGCCAAATTTCATATCTTATGATTGCAGAAATTTGCCAAACCGATTTGTGAAAAGATACAAAAAACTTCCTCTTTTGGCTTGGACAGTGAGAAGCAAAGAAGATTATTTGAAGATTGTTAAATATTGTGACAATGTGATTTTTGAGAATTTTGACCCCGAAATATAGCGTGGACAACTAGAATTTTTAACGCGGACAGCCCGCTCATTGTCATTCGGGTATATTCTTTTGCTGTCATTCTGAGGCGAAGCCGAAGAATCTCAAGCGTGCCGAACCGCTAAAATTCGTTTTCCCCGCTATCCCCCTTTCCGCACCTCGAAAAATTCCGCTGGACATTTTTCATCGGTATGAGTGAATTTCCAATTTTGTATGCCGGGCAAAGCCCTA
>CANRFP010000064.1 GCA_947629895.1 uncultured Clostridia bacterium
ACTTTTAGGGAAATTGTTGGAACAAAGTCTTTGAAAATTGAAAACAAAGCGGACAATACATACAGATTTTTGCGAAACAAAAACAAACTTTTATTCACTCTTGACGGCTGCATTGGGGTTAAAACGGGCTTCACAGACAATGCAGGAAGATGCTTGGTTTCGGCAGTTGAAAGAGATGGTATGAGGCTTGTGTGCGTGGTGCTGAATTGTGGGCCAATGTTTCAAGAAAGCGCCGTCCTTCTTGACGAGTGCAGCGAAAACTACAAACTTGTTGATTTGACTTCTCTTTATGATTTTGACCACAACGTTGTTGTGCAAAATGGCAGAAAAAACTCTTCCAAACTTGGCACAAGTGAGCATTTTGTTTATCCTGTAACCGAAAAAGAACTTGAACGCGTGAGGATTGTGGTTTCAAAACCAGATATTTTGGATGCTCCTGTTCCAAAGGGGACTGTTGTGGGAAAAGTGGAAATATTTTTGGACAATAACTTGCTTTTTACTGAAAAAATCTTTACAATAGAAGATATAAAACCAAAATCGGTTGTGCAGAGAATGAAAGATTTTTTCGCTAATTGGTAAAAAACCGCTCTCAAACCGAAATGGTTTGGGAGTTTTTTATGAGATTAAACAAATTTTTAAGTGCGTGCGGAGTTGCATCGAGAAGAAAATGCGATGAAATTATTTTAAACGGGCAAGTGAGTGTGAACGGAAAGGTTGTCACCGAACTTGGCGTTTCCGTCAATGAAAAAAAAGATGTGGTTGCGTTTGATGGAAAAGTTGTGTCCTTGCCAAAGCAGTTTGTTTATCTTAAACTTAACAAGCCAAAGGGATATGCTTGCACAAAAAGTGACGAAAAGGGACGAAAAACAATTTTTGACCTTGTGGAAAGCAATGTGCGGCTGATAAATGTTGGCAGGTTGGACTATGACACGGAGGGGCTTATTTTTTTGACGAATGATGGGGATTTTGCAAACCTTGTCACGCATCCAAAGTTCCATTTTGAAAAGGAATATCAAGTGACCGTTGAGGGCGAGATGAAAGAAAGCGAACTTGCGGTTTTGAGGGCAGGCGTGGTTGAAAATGGCGTTCGCATGCCAAAAGCAAAGGTTAAGTTTTTGAGTTTTGACGGAAAATTCACCAAAGTTTCGGTTGTGATTGACGAGGGGCAAAATCACCAAGTTAGAAGGATGTTTGACTGCATAGGAAAGTCTATTCGCCTTTTGAAAAGGGTGCGAATTGGTGCGGTTACGCTTGGCGGACTTACGCGCGGAAAAACAAAACCTATGACGGAAGAGGAAATTGCATTTTTTAAGGAGAATGTATGAAAGTTGCCGTGATTGGAGCGGGAGCATCTGGGCTTTTTGTGGCGGGGTTACTTCAAAAGAAAGGTTTTGAAGTTTCTATTTTCGACAAAAATGAGAAGGCGGGCAAAAAACTTTACATAACGGGCAAAGGCAGGTGCAACTTAACCAATCTTTGCTCGCCAGAGGACTTTTTGACGCAGGTTGTGCGAGGGGAAAAGTTTTTGAGAAGCGCAATCCACTCTTTTTCCAGCGAGGATGCAGTCAAGTTTTTTGAGGGGCTTTCTTTAAAGACAAAAGTTGAAAGGGGAAATCGTGTTTTTCCACTTTCGGATAAATCCAGCGATGTGATTAAAGTTTTGGAAAAAATCCACTGCAAAAATGTTGAATTTTGCCTAAAACAGGAAGTTGTTGATGTTGCAAAGGTTGGCGAAGTGTTTGAGGTGAAAACAAAAAGCGGAAAACAAATTTTTGACAGGGTGATTGTTGCAACGGGCGGAAAAAGTTATTCACAAACGGGCAGCACAGGCTTTGGATATAAAATTGCAAAAAAGTTTGGGCATGAAATTGTGCCTATTGTGCCAGCACTTTGCCCTATTGTTTTGAAAGATGATTTCGTGAAAGATTTGCAGGGCGTTTCGCTTAAAAATGTCACGCTGAAAGTGAATTTTGACGGCAAAAAGAAGGATTTTTTTGGGGAAATGCTTTTCACAGACAAAGGCATTTCCGGGCCAATTGTGCTTACGGCATCAAGTTTTGTTAACAGAAGCAAAGATGTGAAATTGGCGCTTGACTTCAAGCCGGCATTAACAGAGCAACAACTTGATGCAAGGCTTTTAAGAGAATTTGAGGAAAACAAAAACAAAGACATCAAAAATGTGCTTAAAAACCTTCTTCCAAAGGCTGTGGCGGAAGTGTTTTGGAAGGTTGTTTTGGGAGCAGAAGAAAAGCAGTGCAATGCAATAACAAAACAAGAGAGGCAAAAAATTCTTGAAAATCTTAAAAACTTTACACTTCACTTTGGCGGGCTGTATGACCTTGAAGCAGGCATTATCACAAGCGGAGGGATTGATTTGAAAGGAATTGACCCAAAAACTTTTGAAAGCAAACACGCAAGCGGGCTGTATTTCCTAGGCGAAGTTTTGGATTGTGACGCGCTCACGGGAGGCTTTAATCTTCAAATTGCTTGGGCAACAGCATATTCTTGTGCAAAAAATTTTCAATAAAGCAACTTTTTGTTCATAAAATTCAAAAGGAGAGAAAAATATGTTTTATCAAATTTGCAAAATTTTACTTTGGATTCCACTTCAAATTTTGCACCCTTCCATTTTGTTTGGGCGAAAAAATATGCCAAAGGGGAAGGCGATTGTTGCGCTAAATCACCGCTCAAATTGGGATTATGTTATGTTTGGGCTTAACACTTGGCGAAAAAATGTGGTTATGGCAAAGAAGGAACTTTTCAAAAACAAGCCGTTTGCTGCCATATTGAAGAATTTTGGCGGAGTTCCAATCGACAGAGATAAAAACGACATAAACGCAATCAAAATTTGTATGAGAGCACTAAAAGAAGAAAAACATCTTGTCATTTTCCCGGAGGGGACAAGGCTTAAAGATGAAAGTCAAATTTTGGGCGAGATTAAAAGCGGGCTTGCCATGATTGCCATCAAAACAAAAACGCCAATTGTGCCTGTTTGGATAAACAAAAAGGCAAAACTTTTCCGCCTTGTGAAAATTTATATTGGAAAACCTTTTGAACTTTCCGAGTTTTATGACAAAAAACTTGACGAGGAAACACTGGAAAAGGCAAGCGAAGTTGTGCGAGAAAAATTCCTGGAACTTCGCGGACAGCATCTAACAAAAAACCAAAAAAAAGAAGCCAAAAACTGACTTCTTTTTTATTTTTCCCTTTCATTGTGATTTGTTGTTGCGTTTTGTTTGTTGCCTGCAAGGTTGATGTTTTCGCGAGGGGTTGGTTTTTCTTGTGGGCAATGGAGAGGGGTGTTTTCTTTTTGCTGCTCCTCTCGGGTGAGGGTGGCATCTTTTTGCTGTTCCTGTTGGGAGAGTGCCTCCTTCTTAAACTTTATGCAGTTATCAAAAGCCAAAAGCAGTTGATAATCTTTCACTTTTGGCCCGGCTTTAACTAAATCGGCAACATCCAAAAGTTTTTGCCCGCTTATTTCTGAAAGCACTTCAAAAGAAAACAGTTTCAAATATAAATCTTTATCCATAATCAAATCATAGTTGAAATCAAAAATTTGGGGATTGCCATCATGCTCTGTCAACAAAACAGAGTGCAAAAACGCACCTTTAAAATAGCCAATGCCCGTTAGAACGGTGCTGTGTGTGTCGTGCTTCGCCAAAACCATTGAATACTCCAAGCAATTTCCAAAACAGTAAAACTTTTTTATGAATGTTGGGATTTTTCCATCTTTGTAGATGTTGTGCATATCCAAAAATTCGCCTTCGCCAAAAATTGTTTTGAGGTGATATGGCTTTTTTACTGTGCCGCGGCCTTTCAATTCTTGCACAAATTCGTTGGATTTGAGCATATGTTTGCATGTTGTTATGCGGCTGATTTTTTTTAATAATGGCATGTTTTCTTGATTTTTGAAATGTATTAAACCAATTATTGTGTTCAACATTTCATTAACCGATTTTAGGTTGGAGTCAAGCAGGCAGTTTGGTTTTCGCAAAGTGCCTTCGTGACTCTGTTTATATAAAATTTCAGCTTCTTCTTTTGTCATATCCAAATTATACCACATGATTTTGTTTTGTCAAGAGCCAATTTTTGCTTTAAGGCTTTTTTCAGCCCCAATTTTGAATTTTTTTTCGTATTGGTTGACTTTTAATTTGTTATTTGTTAATATTAAACGCAAGAGTGGTATTATGAGCGAAAAATTTGATTTAGAAACTATTGACAAAACTTTTACTTCTTACAAAAAAGGACAATCTTTTGATGGTGTGGTTGTTTTAAGGCGTGACGATGGGGTTATTTTCAACATCGGCGGCAAAAACGATGCCTTTATTCCTGCAAGCGATTTTGAAGATTTTTCAAAAATTAAAATTGGTGACCGCTTTGGCGTGGTTATCACCAATCAAAAGAACGAAGAGGGCTTGATTGAAGCATCAAAGTCTTTGGCGGATGCACTGCGCATTGCAAATCAAAACGCACAAACGCTGAGGCTTGGAAGCAAGTTCTCTTTTGTGCCAACAGGCGTGAAAGATGGGCTTGTTTCAAAGATGGGCGATTATTCAATCATTATTCCTTTTGAAGAGGTGTCGGCAGGCTATGTGAAAAATTATCACCATTTTGTTGGAAAGCAAATGGAGGCGGTTGTCACCGAAATTGATAAGGAAAACAAAACTATTGTGGGCAGCGTGAAACTTCTGCAGGAGCAAATAAGAGTTGCCACAGAAAACAATTTTTGGAACAGCATTTTCATCAACAAAATTGTCAAAGGAAAAGTGGAAAGAATTATGCCTTATGGAGCGTTTGTGAATGTTGACGGCGTGGATTGTTTTCTTCACATTTCCAACATTTCATATGAGAGGCTTGAAAATGTTGAAAGCGTGCTTTCTGTGGGCGAAGAAAGGCAGTTTAAAGTGCTGAAAGTGGACAGAGAAAGCAAAAAGGTGGAACTTTCTCTTAAAGCCTTGCTGGAAAATCCAAAACTCACAAAAATAAAACAACTTGAAATTGGACAGGTTTATGACGGGGAGGTTATTAAACTTTTGCAGTTTGGCGCAATCGTGAGCGTTGAAAATGGTGCAAGCGGACTGCTTCACATTTCAAATTGCACAGATGACCGCACGAAAAAAATCCACGAACTTGTTCGAGTTGGGGATAAAATCAGGGTTGAAGTTATTTCCAAAGATGAAGAAGAAATGAAAGTGTCCTTCAAACTTGCCCAATAGACAATCCAAATTAAAACAAAAATAGGGTGCAAAAGCACCTTTATGCTGGTGTGGCTCAGGGGTAGAGCAATTGATTCGTAAACAAAAATCAAACAAAAACAAATCACAAAAACTTGGGTGTGAAAAGCACCTTATGCTGATGTGGCTCAGTTGGTAGAGCAGTCGATTCGTAATCGACAGGTCGCGGGTCCGAGTCCCGCCATCAGCTCCAAAAACTTGCCTATATATAGGCATTTTTTTATTTTTCCATAACTATTTCCATACACCTAATTTTTCAAAAATACACCTAAATCAAAATAGACCCTTCAAATAGACTGTGTTTTTCTGGTAAATGCGAATGGGCGAAACCAACGCTCGAAGACTATCCAAAACTGCCCAAATTTGCCCGCGTAGGTGTATTGTAGGTGTATTTGAAAAAATAAAGGAATTATATTGAAAATTTCAGTAATTTATGTTATAATATATTTATGAGAACAATTCAAGAACTTAAAAAATTAGGCATTTTGAAAGATCATAACATCCCAACCTATTTGGAGATGGAAGAACTTTATGAAGCTGGCGAAAATCGCGTTGGCGTTGTGCAAGCAACAGGAACGGGAAAGTCTTTTGTTGCTTTTCAGTTTTTGTATGATAATGTTTTTTCTGTGAATAACGAAGTTTATTCATCAAAGGAACTTTTCAAAGATGGCAAATATAGAGCAAAGCGGGCTGTTGTTTTAGAGCCAAGACAAGGCATTGTTTTCCGTTTTAATGAACTGTGTGAAAAGTTGTGCCGTGAACTTAATGTTCCTTTTGACGATGTTATTGTTGCAAGATATGACCAACTTAAACTTTTGACCGATGAAGAATTGCAACTTTTGGATTTTGATTACATAATTTTGGACGAATTTCATAGACTGGGCGCAGAAGGGCGAGGCACTGTCGCACAAAGACTTTTACAAGCAAATCCAAATGCCAAAGTTTTGGGTCTTACTGCAACTCCTATCCGCTATCTTGATAAAAAACGCGATATGGGTGATGAA
>CANRFP010000065.1 GCA_947629895.1 uncultured Clostridia bacterium
ATTTCAAGAATGACGGCAAGTTATCGTGTCATTCAAAATCGCAAAGAAATTGGAAGTCTTGTTTCTTCAAGCATGATTTTGTCTCTGACACTAAGCGTTATTTTGTGCGCCGTGGTTTTGATTTTTAAAAACCTTTTTGCAAATCTCTTCACAGACGCAAACTGCATAAACATTTTGATTATTCTTTTGCCTTCGCTGATATTTTCTTCTGTTTACAGCGTTTTTCGCGGGGCGATGTGGGGCAATGACAATTTTTTTGGGCTTTGCATTTCCGAACTTATGGAAGAAGTTGTCAAAATTGTTGTGTGCGTTTTGCTGCTTTCTTTTGGAATGAGCGCAATCCAATATGCAATGAGTGTTGCTTGGAGTTTCACGCTTTCCTGCTTGGTGTCGGCGTTTTTTGTCATGCTTTTATACTTTTTTTACGGCGGCAAACTTGGCAGGCCAACAAAAATTTATAGGCAAGTACTTATCAAAAGTGCGCCAATCACGGGAGTTCGCATGGTTGGCAGTTTTGTTCAGCCGCTGATTGCTTTAATTTTGCCGGCACAACTTATTGCCACAGGCTTCACTTCAAGCCAGGCAATGGAACTGTATGGAATTGCAGTGGGAATGACTTTGCCTTTTTTGTATGTGCCAAGTGCGCTCACGGGCTCTCTTGCAACCGCTCTTGTGCCAGACATCTCAATGGCGCACGCACAAAATGACAACGAACACATTGAAAAAAGAGTTCAGTCTTCGCTTATTTTTGCCCTTTTTGTAAGCTTTTTGATTGCACCAAATTTCACAGCCATAGGTGACAGGTTTGGGGTTTTCATATATGACAATGCGCTGAGTGGAACTCTTTTGCAATTTTCTGCATGGATTATGATTCCAATGGGAGTGTCAAGCATAGCCTCAACAATCTTAAATTCAATCGGGCTTGAATTGAAGTCGTTTATAAATTTTATTGTGGGCAGCGTGTTTTTGTTCGTTAGCATTTTGTTTTTGCCAAAACTGATTGGCGTGAATGCACTTTTTGTGGGCATGGGGCTGTCCTCAGTTTCGTCAGCAGTTTTAAACTTGGTTATGGTGAAAAAGAAGTTGAAAATAAAATTAAAAATCACCAAAACATTTTTAATGTTCCTCTTGTTTTCCATTCCGGTTATGGCAATTTCCTCTTTCACTTGTGCACTGTTTGAATATGTCATGCCAATGTTTTTCAGCCTGTCTCTTTCAATGCTTATTGGAATGATTGTTTTCGTGCTTTTGTGCCTCATTTTTAATGTTGTAAACTTTGAAATGTATTTTGTTAAGTTCAAAGAAAAATTTGTTGGAAAAGTAAAAATTAGCAAATTTAAGCGAAAAAACGCCAAAAAAACTTAAAATAACCGTATTTTTTTGAAATTTTACTCATAATAATGATATGTTAACTATTGTTGTTAGAGCAGTTATTATTTATTTGGTGGTGCTGTTTTTGTATCGGCTTATGGGCAAAAGGCAACTTGGAGAAATGCAACCTTTTGAACTTGTCCTAACTCTTATCATTGCCGACCTTGCAACAATTCCAATGGCGGAAGTTTCAATGCCGGTGCTTCATGGAATTATTCCTCTTCTCACACTTGTTGTTTTGCATTATCTTCTCACAATGCTAAGCAAAATCAGCACAAGTTTTTCTTGTTTTTTAAGTGGCAAACCGGTGATTGTGATAAATCCAAATGGCATAGATTACAAAGCGCTAAAAAATCTTGACATCACAGTTGACGATGTTTTTGAAGCGCTTCGCGGCTGTGGATATTTCAAAATGGAGCAAGTGCAATATGCCATAATGGAAACAAATGGCAAGATGAGTGTGCTTCCAAAAAGTGATTTCGCACCTCTCACAACGGGGGACATGAAAATAAAAACTGAAAAAAGTGTAATTCCAATCAGCATCATCACGGAAGGCAAAGTGAACAAAGAAAATTTGAAAGTGGCACAACTTGATGAATTGCAACTGCAAGAATTGTTGAAAAAAAGTGGCATCCAAAAAGTTAAGGATGTGCTTGTGATGACGATAGACAAAAACGGGGCTGTGTTTTTTCAAAAGTTTGGGCAGAAATATCAAACACTTCAAGTTGAACCACTTGGGCAGGTGAAAGAATGACAAAGTGGGGATGGTTTAAACTTGTTTCAATTTTTGTTTTGTTTTTAATTTTGGTGGCGGTGTGCATTATTGAGGACAGGCTTGTTGTGACTTCTTTGGACCAAGTGAACAGGTTTTGCTATGAAATTGAGGCGGCAGTGGAAGAAAATGGCGGAATTGTCAATGGTGAAGTGGCAAGTTTGGTGGACAATTTGGAATATTCTTGGCGGGAAAATGAAAGCAAACTTTGCTTTTTGGTTAATCACAAATCTGTGGAAGAGCTTGGAATTGAAATTGTTAGGTTAAAAACTTACATAGACGAAGAAGAGCCCATTGAGTTTTATGTTTCGCTGGATATAATAAAACATTATGTTGAAACCTATCAACATTTTATGAGTGCGAATTTTCATAATATACTTTAAGTTGAGATCCTTCGCTTCGCTCAGGATGACAATACATTGCTGGGCACGGGATACTTAGCTTCGCTCAGGATGACAGCACAATAATAAAAACGCAACGTTATAATTCAGAACAAAAATTTCAGGCGGGCAAAGATGCTGTTGTTGTTTTATAAAAAAGATTGGTATTTATTTGACTTTTTTGTGATATTTGTTGTTTAATAATGCTTGGAGATATGAAAATATGATTGATATAAACTTGATTAGAACAAACAAAAATTTGGTTAAAGAAAACATCAAAAAGAAATTCCAAGACAAAAAACTTCCTCTTGTGGATGAGGTTGAAGAGTTGGACAAAAAGGTTAGGGCTTTGAAAGCGGAGGGAGACAATCTTCGTCAAAGCCGAAATGTGCTTTCAACTCAAATTGGCGGCTTGATGAAAGAGAAGAAACTTGAAGAAGCCAACAAAGTTAAGGAGCAAGTTAGAAAGAACAATGAAAGAATTGCCGAAATTGAGGCAGAAGAAGAAAAATTAAATGCCCAAATCAAAAAGGACATGATGACAATTCCAAACATAATTGCAGATGATGTTCCGCTTGGCGAGAATGACACCAAAAATGTTGAAGGAAAAAGGTTTTTAGAGCCAAAAGTTCCAGATTTTGAAATTCCTTATCACACCGAAATTATGGAAAAGTTGGGCGGAATTGACATTGATTCTTCTCGAAGGACAAGCGGGCAAGGGTTTTACTATCTTTTGGGCGATGTGGCAAGGCTTCACAGTGCCATTCTTGCCTATGCGCGTGACTTTATGATTAACAAAGGCTTCACTTATGTTATTCCACCATTTATGATTAGGGGTGATGTTGTTTCTGGCGTGATGAGTTTTGACGAAATGGACAACATGATGTATAAAATTGAAGGCGAGGACCTCTATCTCATCGGCACAAGCGAGCACTCAATGATTGGGCGTTTTATGGGGCAGATAATTGACGGCAACAAACTTCCACTCACGCTTACAAGTTACAGCCCATGTTTCAGAAAGGAAAAGGGTGCGCACGGAATTGAAGAGCGTGGCGTTTATCGTATTCACCAATTCGAAAAGCAAGAAATGATTGTGATTTGCAAGCCTGAGGACTCCGAAAAATGGTACGAAAAGATGTGGAATTTTTCGGTTGAACTTTTTGTTAGCATGGAAATTCCTGTTAGACAACTTATTTGTTGCAGTGGCGACCTTGCCGACCTTAAATATCGCAGTTGTGATATTGAGGCTTGGAGCCCAAGGCAGAAAAAGTATTTTGAAGTTTGCTCTTGTTCCAATTTAACCGATGCACAGGCGCGCAGATTGAACATAAAATACAAGAATGAAAAGGGCGAAAATGTTTATGCTCACACTTTGAACAACACTGTTGTTGCTCCACCAAGAATGCTCATTGCCTTTCTTGAAAACCATTTGCAAAAAGATGGCAGCGTGACAATACCAAAAGTTTTGCAGCCATATATGGGCGGAAAAACAAAAATTGAAGTTGTTGGCTAGGATTGATGATTAAGTTTGAAAAACAAACTGAATATGTTGAAAAGAAATCTCGCTTTTTGGGATTTCTTTTGTTTTGCGAAAATCTGAACGAAATTCAAAATGCTTTGGATATGCTTAAAAGTCAGCACAAAAAATGCACACATATTTGCTATGCCTACACTCTTTCCAATCCTTTTGCTGAAAAGGCGGTGGATGATGGCGAGCCTAGCGGAACGGCGGGTAGGCCAATTTTGTCGGTTATGCAAAAGAAAGGAATTAAAAACGCGTGCGTGTTTGTGGTGAGATATTTTGGCGGCATAAAATTGGGCGCTGGTGGGCTTGTTAGGGCTTACACCAAAGTGACAAGCGAACTTTTGAGGTGAATATGACAATTACAAAAATAAAAAAAGTTGGGAACAAAAATTATTATCAAATCTATGCCGATGAAAAATGGGCGGGAACTTTTTTGGACGAAATTTTGGTGAAATATAAAATAAAAACCAATTCAGTTTTTGACGAGTTGCAGTTTTCTAAAATTAAGCAAGAAAATGACGAAAAAGTTTCTTTTGACATGGCAGTGGGCTATCTTGAAAGATATGTTGTCAGCGAAAAGGGATTAAAAGACTATTTAAAGAAAAAGGGCTTTGATGAAAAGACGATAAAAAAATGTGTGGCAAAACTTCATGAATATGGCTTTATTGATGACGAGAAGTTTGCAAAGAACTATTTTGAAACACTTTCTTCGCGAAATGGAAAGCGTGCCATTGCAAACAAGTTGAAGCAAAAGGGAGTTAGCAGTGAGATTATTGACAACTTGCTCTCTGGGGTTGAGGAAGATGACGAAATTGAAAAAGCAACAATTTTGGCTGAAAAATTCGCAAAAAATCGTCAAAAAGATTTAAAAAACAAGCAAAAATGCCTTGCGCATCTAATTTACAAGGGTTATGATTATAGTGTGGCACAAAAAGTCACGAACAAAATTTTTACAGGAGATGAAAATGATTGGGTTTGATTTGCAAGAAGTGGAAAAAGTTAAAGATGCAGAAAAATTGCTCCAAAAAATTGCACTTGAAAGCGAGATAAGTTACATACAAAAGTTTAAGTGTGATTTTAAAATGAGGGTGGCAGCTCTTTGGGCGGTGAAAGAGGCGGTTTTTAAGGCTTTGGGAATTTTTGCGCAGGACATTTCTTTTAAGGAAATCGAACTTTGTCACAAGGAAAGCGGTTTGCCCTATATCGTTTTGCACGGCAACGCGCAAGCCATTTTTGAAGAGAAGGGCTATCACAAAATTGAGGTTTCAATTTCGCATCAGGAAAGTGTGGTTGGGGCTGTTTGCCTTTGTGAATAAAATCAATTAAACGCCAAAGCATAAAATTTTATACTTAGTGCAAAATAGTATAAAATCTTGATAAACAGGAGAAAATTTCAATGGTCTATGACGAAATTTTGTGGCGGGTTAAACAAATAGAAGAGGCTTTTGGCAGCCTTGAAGAATATGTTTTACTCACAACATTTGAGAGCGTTGAACATAGACTGAGAATGGAAGAGGCTTATGCCAATTCCGCAGAGGAAATGAAGCAAGTTTATCAAGATCTTTTTTTGTTGGAACTTGCCGACCTTTATGACGCTCAAAATTTGATTGGTAGGTTTGATGGAGACGATAGTTAAAAGAGGAGAAATATATTTTGCCGACCTCAGCCCCGTTGTTGGGAGTGAGCAAGGCGGAACGCGTCCTGTGCTTATTATTCAAAACGATGTTGGCAACAAGTATTCGCCAACAGTGATTGTTTCTGCCATAACAAGCCAACTTTCAAAGGCAAAATTGCCAACACATATTGAACTATCTTCACAAGAATATAATTTACCTAAAAATTCTGTGGTGCTTTTGGAACAAATAAGAACGCTTGACAAAAGGCGCTTGAAAGAAAGAATAACCACCATTGACGATAAAAAAATGAAAGAAATAAACAGAGCACTGTTGATAAGCTTGGGCTTTTAGCGCGGGGACAACTATAATTTTTAACGCGGACTGCACGCCCATTGTCATTCGGGTACATTCTTCTGCTGTCATTCTGAGCGCAGCGAAGAATCTCAGGCGTGCCGGACCGCTAAAATTCGTTTTCCCCGCGAGCCCCTTTCCGCACCTTGCAAAATCAC
>CANRFP010000066.1 GCA_947629895.1 uncultured Clostridia bacterium
GCTAAAAATGGAAGATAGATACACAAATTTCACAAGATTGTTGTTAAACATTTCGCGTTGCATTCAAAAAATAAAAAACACAGAAATGGAAAAATTGGGTTTTCGCGGAAATCAAGTTCAAGTTTTGTTTGCCTTGTCGCAAAGCGAGGGCGGGTTAAACTTTTCGCAACTTTGCAAAATCTGTGACGAAGATAAGGCGGCAATTTCGCGCACGGTGAAAGATTTAACCGCAAAAGGATTGCTTGAACAGGAGGGCGGGGAGCAAAAATACAAAAACAAAATAACGCTCACGCAGCAAGGAAAAGAGCTTGGCAAAACCATTTGCGAAAAAATTGGCACAATGATAGAACTTGGCAGCGCGGGAATATCTGCGAAGGAAAGAGCAGATTTGTATGAAATTTTGGAAAAAATATCAAAAAATTTAACAAAAATTTGTCAAAAAGGGGAATAACATGGTTGAAATTTTGGTTGACAGCGCCTCAGACATTGATGAGGTGGAGGCAAAAAGTTTGGGAATAAATCTTTTGCCAATGGAGGTGCGTTTTGGCGAAGAAACTTTTTATGACGGAGTGAACTTATCTCACAAACAGTTTTTTGAGAAACTGATTGAAAGCAGCGAACTTCCAAAAACAAGCCAGATAAATGAATTTAGGTTTGAAGAAGAGTTTAAAAACCTAACAAAAAATGACAATGAAGTTGTTGCAATCACCTTATCCTCAAAACTTTCTGGCACTTATAATTGCGCAAAGGAAGCGGCAAAAAAGTTTGGCGGCAGAGTGCAAGTTGTTGACAGCCTAAACGCTTGCATAGGCGAAAGAATACTCTGCTCTTATGCGTTGCGGCTTAAAGAGCAAAACCTATCTGCACAAGAAATTGCAAAAGAACTTGACGAAAAGAAACACAAAATTCAACTTTTGGCGCTTTTGGACACATTAAAATATTTAAAAAAGGGCGGAAGGATTTCTTCTGTTGTGGCGCTGACGGGTGAAGTTTTTTCAATTAAGCCGGTTGTTTCTGTGGTTGGAGGAGAGGTTAAACTTGTTGGCAAAGCCATAGGCAGCAAGAAGGGAAACAATCTTTTGTGCCAACTTGTTGAAAAGTGTGGTGGAATAAATTTTGATATGCCTTATGTGCTTGGCTATTCTGGGCTTTCAGATGCTTTTCTGCAAAAATATCTTGCCGACAGCGCCGCTCTTTGGCACGGGCACACTGAGAATGTTCCTGCTTATATGATTGGAAGCACCATTGGCACTCACGTTGGGCCAAATGCCATCGCGGTTGCCTTTTTTGCCAAATAAATAAAAAAACAACAACTTTTAAAAGTGCTTGAAAAACAGCGAATTTAAAGAGTTGTTATTTTTTATTTTTGAAAATTTTCAAGTTCACCAAAAGGGCAATGCAAACTTCAATAACTTCATACCCACCCGCCAGCACAAAGATGTATGCCATGTTTGGAACATTTAAACAAGAAAGATATAATGACAAACAAATCAGCCAGCCAAAGGCGGAAAGCGAAATTATATCCACAAATTTGTAGATAACGCGAATGTAAATTGTCACACTTAAAAACGAAAATGGAGCAAGGTATAAGTATATAAGATTTAGGTTGAAACCTCTAATATTCAACAGTTTTAAAATGTAAACAAGTGCAATGCCAGAAGCGAAAAGTATGGCATTTGCCATAACAAGCATAACCAGCCGAAAAAGAGTTTTGCGGATGTTTTTCTTTGGCTTTTCCTCAACAGGTTTTTCTTCCACACAAGGCGTTTGCTCGCTTAACAAGTCCTCAATTTTCACGCCATAAATTTGGGCGATTTTTTGCAAAACAAAGGCGTTGGGCATAGTTTCTCCTTTTTCCCACTTGCTTATATTTTTGTTGCTGTAATTAAGTTTTTTGGCAAGTTCAAGTTGGCTTAGCCCAGCATTTTTGCGAAACTTAATTAAATTTTTTGCAAGGACTTCTTTTTCTTCCATAACAATATTTTAGCACTTTGAAAACAAAAATAGCAATCATTTTTGCAAGAAAAAAGTCAAATTCCACTTTTAAGCGAACTGGTTTTTGCAAGTGTGGAACAAAATTTTTTGTTTCGCTTGTTTGTTTTTGCTAATTTGCATAAAATTTCTTTTAGAAACGAAAAGTTTCAAAAGGAGAAATTATGAACAAAGTTAAAGTTATAACAGACAGCTGTTGCAGCCTTACGCCACAACAGTTGGAAAAACTTGGAGTGGACTATGTTTCGATGGACATAACCGTGAATGGTGTGACACACAACAGTTTTGATTATCCAATAAAAGATTATGAAGAGTTTTATGAAGTGCTTGAAAAAGCGGAAAGTTGCTCCACAAGCTGCATAAACACTTTCACTTTTGAAGAAATTTTTGAAAAATATGTTAAAGAGGGCTTTGATGTTTTTTATGTTGGCTTGTCGGGCGGAATGAGCTGCACAAACAACAACGCAATAAAAGCGGCGGAAGAAGTGAATGAAAGACATGGCAAACACGTTTGGGTTGCTGACAGTTTAACGGGAAGTTACACCATTGCTTTTGATGTTGAAAAGGCAAAGCAAATGGCGGATGAAGGCAAATCGGCGCAAGAAATTTTTGATGCCATACACAACAATGGACTTAAAACTTTTGCAATTTTCGCTCCCGGCGACCTCAAATTTTTAAGAAAGTCGGGCAGAATAAGCAAATTTGTTGCAAGCATCGGCTCCATGCTTAAAATTGTGCCGGTGATAACTGCAAATGACAAAGGGGAATTGAAATTGTTTTCAAAATCGATTGGCAGAAAGAAGGCGCTTGCAACCATCCAAAATTTTTGCTTGCAGCATGCCGACCTTGAAAGCGAAGGCAAAATGATTGTTGGACACACCGGCCAAAAGGCGGAGGCGGAGCAGCTTGCTGAATTTCTAAGACAGCACACCAAAAACAAGCAAATAAGTGTGGAATATATTGATTACACAATGGGTTGCAACTGTGGGCCAAAAACTTTGTCGGTGTTCGGATTTTTGAAATAAAGATTAAAAGCACACAAAACTTTGTGGAAGAGGAATGTTTTCTCTTCCTTTTTTTATCTTATGTATTGACAAAAAGCATATAATTTGATATATTTATATTAGCAATAATATAAGGGGAAAATTATGCTTCAAATCAAAAATCTCAACAAAAAGTATAAAAACAACGACAAATATTCTGTAAAGAACTTGAATTTAACTGTTGCCAGCGGTGAGATTTTTGGTTTTTTGGGCAAGAATGGTGCGGGAAAAAGCACAACAATCAAATGTTTAACAGGCATAATCCCTTTTGAAACAGGCGAAATTTTGATTGACGGAAAAGATATTAAAAAAGAGCCTATTGCTGCAAAAATGAGCATTGGCTATGTGCCAGACGACCACGCAGTTTATGACAATTTGACGGGAAGGGAATATGTTTCCTTTATGGCGAATGTTTATGGCGTTGACAAAGAAACGGCAAAAAAGAGATTGGAAAAGTTTGAGCGCGGCTTCACCATGAGCAAATTTATGGACAAACAAATCCGCTCCTATTCGCACGGAATGAAACAAAAAATTTGCATAATGGGGGCGCTTATTCACAATCCACACCTTTGGGTGCTTGACGAGCCTTTCACGGGGCTTGACCCACAAGGCATAGACGAAATTAAGGAATATATGTTCATGCACAAAAAGCAAGGAAACACTGTGTTTTTCTCCACGCACAACATTGATATGGCGGCAAAACTTTGCGACAGAATTGGAATTATGAACAACGGCAAGTTGCTTGATGTGGTTGATGTTAAAAAATTCATGTCTTCTGGGCAGTCACTTGAAGAGCATTTTATGAAACTGACAAAAAATTAAAAGGAGAAAAGTTTGAATAAGTTTAACGCGCTTGTAAAATTTGAATTTATGTCAAACATTTCGCGTTTTGCTGGCGACAAACTTTTTTCACGCATAAAAAGAGCGGCATTCTCTTTGTTTGGAGTGGCTTGCCTTGCTGCACTTTTTGTTTATGCAATCAATTCTGTTATGAATGTGTTTGTAAGCACGGGCATGCAGCAAGAATTTGTTATCATCTTTGCATTTTTCATGATGGTTTTGCATTTTGTGGTTGGGCTTGTTATGGCAACAAAAACGCTTTTTCTCAAAGCGGACTTGTCAATTTTGAATTTGCCTGTGGGAGGCATGGAAATTCTTGCGGCAAAACTGTTTTGTTTATATTTGAAACAACTTTTCTTGTCACTTGTTTTGTCTTTGCCCGTTTTTGTGCTTTTTGGAATTAAAACCATGCAAGGCGCTGTTTTTTATGCACTGCTTGTTCCAAATGTTGCGTTTTTGCCAATAATTCCATTTTTGCTCTCTGTTTTGTGCTCTGTGCCGGTGATGTGGCTGCTTAAACTTTTCAAAAACAAGTTCTTCCTTTTGATTATTTCCTACTTTTTGATGCTTGTTGCCGGATTTTTACTTTACATATATGCTTTGAAGTTTGTTTTAAATATTTTGGAAAGCGGAAATATTTCCAATGTGTTTGATGCTTCAACCATAGCCAACATAAAACAAATTGCCTCATACATATATCCAGCTTTGCTGTTTAAAAACAGTTTGCTGTTCTACAATTTTTGGAGAAGCGCAGTCATCAACCTTGCAATGTTTGCTGTGCTTACTTTTGCCATTTTCATTTTTGCAGATAAGTGGTATTTCAAACTTTTAATTTCCAGCAAAAATCAACCAATATTTTCTAAAAAAACTGAGGTGAAAATTCAAAAGCCAATTTATGCACTTATGGGCAAAGAGTTTAAAAACATTTTCCGTTCAACAAACTATGCGTTTCAATATTTAACAATCGTTTTCACAACTCCGCTTATGGTGTATTTTTCCAGCCAAATTGCCTCAGGTGTTGGCACGCCAATTTTAGGTGAGGGCATAATGCCGGGCATTGTTGTTTTGGTTTTGGTTATGTTTTTAAGCATGGGAAGCTCTTTTTCGGCAACCTCAATCACACGCGAGGGCGGCAACTTTTTCCTAACAAAAATAATTCCAATCAGTTTCACGCAGCAAGTTTTTGTTAAGTTTTTAATTTATCTCATAATTTCCATTCCTGCAATTTTCATTTCTTGTTATGTTTTGGCTTTTGCACAAATAATAAATTACACGGCGGCGCTGCTTATTGCTATTGCGCTTTCATTTGTGATAGTTGGAAACATTTGCAACTCAATTTCAATGGACATAAAAAGGCCACAATTTCAATATCTTGAAAATGGGGAGGTGGCAAGCAACAACAAAAACATTTCAACTTCAATTGGCCTTGGTTTTGCAATTTCCGTTTTCATGGGAATTGGCGGCATACTTTTGTCTTATTTCATTGGCATTTCTTCAATGTATGCGGTGCTGTTTGCTTTTGGCGTGCCTTTTGCTTCAATTGAATTATTTAGGTTGTTTTTCCACTTGGAGAGGCGTTACAACGCCATAGAGGTGTAGCATGAAGAAACTTATGTTGTTTTTGATGGTTGCCATCCCAATAATCGTTGTAATGATTGTTAAGCTAACTGCCACAGTTGCGGTTGGCGATGTTTTCATTTCTGTGGAAAGCATAACGCTGAGCGAAAATTCAATTTCGGCAATGGTGGGCGACAGTTTGGATTTAAGTTTCACAATCTATCCTGAGGTTGCCTCAAATCAAGATGTGTATTGGAACAGCAGCAACGAAAGTGCGGCAGTTGTTGATTTAAACGGACACGTGGATTTTGTTGGAGTTGGCTCGGGATACATCTCTGCAAGCACAAAGGACGGAAACAAAACATCTCAGTGCTTTTTCTATGTTGGTGACACAAAAGTGCATCAAGTGAAATTGACGGCATCAAGAAATTATGTTCATATAAATGACACGCTGCAACTTGGCGCAAACGTGCTTCCAAACGAGGCAATAAATCAAGATGTTTCCTTCTCTTCAAGCGATGAGAGCATTGCCGAAGTGGATTCAAACGGGCTTGTCACCGGCCTTCAAGAAGGATATGTCACCATAACAGTCACAACAGAT
>CANRFP010000067.1 GCA_947629895.1 uncultured Clostridia bacterium
CATTTTGCAAAAAATATCAAAAGCAAAATGTGCTTGAAATGCGGCAGTTCGCTGGATGGCTGCGCATATGAGTGGGTTTTGTTGTCACTCAATCTCAAAAGGTCAAGAGATGAGTCGTTTGCGGGGCAGGTTGCCACATATGAAGTGACTGCACAGTGCCCACACTGCGGCAAAGAAAGAAAATACAGACAAGAATATCTTGCCGCTGACCTTGTTGACGGCTCTCAAAACAACACCCAAAAGATGATAGAAGACTGGTGTAAAGAAAAATTTGGACATTAAGTGATAAAAAAAGGCTGAAAGTTTTCAGTCTTTTTTTAAAATTCCTTGCTTAAATGATTGCGCAATAATCGCCAATGATGTCGTTTTCTTAACATATTAAAAAATTTTTAAAATAAATATACATTTTTGAAAATTTGTGTTATAATGAATATATGAATGAAAAATTAAACAACAAAATTAATGAAAGATTAAACGCCTATACATCAAAAATGCCGCTAAATAGAGATTTTTTCTATGAATTTTTTGATGTGTTGGAAGAAAATGGTTATAAAAACAATTCGGATAAAGTTTTGGACATTGTTTTTCAAAATTTGAATTATGTTGTTGATAGGGACTCCAAAGAACCTTTGCGTTTTATGGTAAATTTTCCAGTGTGCAAAAAGCGTAGTCATGAATTGTTAGAATTTTTTAGAACAAAGTTGTCTGAGTCTGATGACAAACATTCTTTGATAGACGAAATGTTTGACTTTGTAAAATCACAAACATCATCCCAAACTTCGTTTAATACACTGTTTGTGAAATATCTTTCACTGAAATATAATGACGAAATTGAATTAGATATGAAGAACGCTGATTTTTCTGTCAAAGATGATGATTTAGTTATCTTTGCAAAATTGGGAAATTTTGGAATAGGTGCTTTGGAAGCATCTTATTATGACAGTGTCGGCGTGACTATGCATGAAGTCCGAACTTATGATGGGCTTACAAGCCAAAGAATTGGGCTTATGCTTATGCAAAAGTTATTTCAAATTGTTGATGAAAAACACCCTGAACAACAAGATTTGCTTGTTCAAAATGTTTTAAACAAAAATGTTGGTGCACAAAGATTTTATGAAAGACTTGGCGGAGAATTTTATACTCTTGACGGAAAACATATCAAGCGTGAAGATATAACTGCCGACTATCCACAAAAGGGCAAAACGAATGTGTTTTATGATAAAGAAGCCATAAAAAAACTTGCAAATGCCGAAACTGTCAAACCTTTGAATTTACAAGATTTTATATCTCGACAAAAAGAAAGTGCTTATTCTAAATAATAGCAAAAAGGCTGAAAATTTTCAGTCTTTTTTTGTTTTTGTGGTGAATTATTTCAATAGTTCAACTTTTATTGCTACTACGCCATATTTTAACTCGTTTTCGATTGAATAAAAACCATAATAAATGCTTTCAACTTCATCTTTACTCAAATTTTCAAAACCAATTTTTTCCAGTGGCAAAGTGTCCACCATTTCTTTGAAAGATTTAAAATAAACCAAATCTTTGACAACAGTTTGCAAAGTTTCGGTTAGTTCTGGTTCTTTTTTAAAGATTATAACGTCTCCGATATCTATTATTTTTCTTTTTTCATCATTAAGCCTTATTTCATAAACTTTTGAACCATTTTTGATTTTATTAAAATATACAGCCTTTAGTTTCATTTCGTGGATCATATGTTTCACCTCTTTTTGTTTTAGAATAAAGGAGTTTAGTGAAACTTACTCGAAAAAGTTGATAAATCTTGAAGATACATCATTATAAACTTTTTCGACAGCAGTTTGTTCGCCTTCTATGGCAACAACTTTCATTTCTGGGCGAGTGTAGTCATCAATCTCAAATTTTACACCATCCTTTTCAAAAACATAGCGTGTTCTAAGGTTATCTGCGGCAATTTTAAATTCTAACACATCTAAAACGGATTTTATAATTTTCAAATTTTCGCTGTTTAATTCCATTGGCAAAGACTCGCTTGAGATATTTAAGTTTTGCTTTTTTCTATTTACATTCTTGCAATCAAAAATGGTTTTTTCTTGACCTTTAATAGTTTCTGTGGTAATTCTGGCAATTATGTGTTCACAATTTTTATTTTCGTAAACAACACGGTTTTGGATGACCACATCAAACTCTTTGTATCCATTTTTTCTGCAATATTCCAAAAATGGCAAAATGGATTTTACCTTAAAAGACCTTTCGTATTCTTTCATAAAAAACCTCCTTCTTTTTATGATATTTTAAGATGATCCAGGGTTCTGTTTGCGAAGCAAACGCAAAATCAAGGATTTTGCAAGCCCCGTGGCAACAAAAAATTTCCAATTAAAGCGTAAAGCCAGGGGCTCGTTTTGGAAGCGAAGCGGACAATTGGCACGAAAGCCATCACGCCACGCCAACAGCCACGTCACAGACGGCGTTTTGGCTCGTTTTTAAACAAGTTTAAAAAGCATCGCTTTTACACTTGTCTGTTCCTTTTCCCCAAAAATAGTGAATATTTTTGGGGGACCCCAAATTATTCCAGGGTTCTGTTTGCGAAGCAAACGCAAATCGGAGATTTGCAAGCCCGTGGCAATAAAAATTTCCAATTAAAGCGATTGCGCAAAACCGCCAACGAAGTGCGGTTTTCAATCGGCGCAAAACAGAAAAAACAAGCGTCAAGCGAAGGCTTTTTTGTGGAACAAAAAACCGCGCCAAAAGCGCAGTTTTTTCTGTGGTGGATTGCCAGGGGCTCGAACCCTGGACCCTTCGATTAAGAGTCGAATGCTCTACCAACTGAGCTAGCAATCCATAGTTTCCAACGAAAAACTATGTGTATTATACTACACAAATTTGGCAATGTCAATTGATTTTAGGAAGAAAATTTTTAATCTTCCAAATCATCCACTTGAATAGTTCCGTGCAAGTTTTCAAAATCTCTAATATATCTTTTAATAGCGATTTCGACTTCCTTGTTTTTACTGCGACCATTGAAGGTGGCGGTGTATTCAAGTTTTTTATGCATTACACTTGATATTCTTAGAGTAAACTTTGGCTTGGTCATATAAAACGCCTCCATACACAAATTTTACTAAAAAATGAAAAAAATTTCTTTAAAATGCCGTCACAATTCGACACATTTTGCAAAAAACGCACAAAAAAGTGGCTTTTTGAATATAAAAAATGCATGAATAATGAAAAAATTTTGAATTCTGGCAATCTTTTATACAATCTCAATCACTTCTCTGGGCGGAAGATTTGCGCAATGGTAAAATCAAACGCCTATGGGCATGGCGTGCGTGAAATTGTGGAAATTTTAAACGGCAAAGTGGCGTATTTTGGCGTTGTAAGTGCGGACGAAGGGGCGGTGGTGAGAAGATACACAGACGCGCAGATTTTGGTTTGCGCAAGGACGGACAATTTTGCAAAGTGTCGCAAATTTGACTTGGAAATAATGGTTGAAAACGAACGCGACATTCTTCGTGCAAAAAACCTTGGGATGCATCTTAAAATCGACTGCGGGATGCACCGCTTTGGCGTTTCAAGCGAGATTGAAATGAAGATGATTGACAGACTTTTGGAAGAGAAAGGCGTTCTTTTGAAATCCGTTTGCACGCATTTTCCACGAACTGAAAATGAAAAAGAAACAAAGGAAAACTACAAACAATTTTTGCATCTAAACAGTTTACTTTCGCAAAAACCACCGATTTGTTTTGGTGGCAGCGCAATTGAGAAATATCCGTTTGATTTTGATATGCAAAGGGTTGGCATTGGGCTGTATGGCTATGGGGACAGTTCGCTTCGGCCAGTCATGCAAGTTGCATCTCATGTTGTCAAGGTTTTCCATGCAAAACGCGGAGATTTTATCGGCTACGGGCAAAAATACAAGGTTAAAAAAGACGACGTATTTGCCGTTGTGAACTTGGGCTATGGCGACGGGCTTTTTCGCGGGCTTTCTTCCAATTTTAAAGTGGAGATAAATGGCAAGATGTTTGACGCGGTTGGAAACATTTGCATGGACGCATTTTTTGTTAAGGTTGACGAAAATGTGAAAGTTGGTGACAAGGTTTTTGTTATGAAAGATGCGCAAAGTTTGGCAAGGCGTGTTGGCACAATTCCTTATGAAATTTTGACTAATTTTTCAAAATTGCGTGGAAAAACAGTTATTATTTGATTTTTTTTGCTTTTTTTATGCAAATATGCTATTATTTTCATATGAGAATTGACAGCGGCAAATTTAAAGGCAGAAAACTTTTGGAAAATAAATACAAACATATCCGTCCAACCACGGACAAGGTTAGGCAGGCAATTTTTACGAAATTGCAGTTTTTTCTCCCGGGCAAAAGTGTGCTTGACCTTTTTTGCGGAACGGGCGCTATGGGCATTGAAGCCTACAGCCGTGGCGCAGGGGATGTTGTGATGGTGGACTGCGATTTTCGAAGCATCCGCCTTACAAAAGACAATCTGAAAATTGTTGGAGTTGACCTTAAAGTTGTAAAATGTGACGCACTTGTGTTTTTGGACAAGTGTGACAGACAATTTGATTTGATTATCGTTGACCCGCCTTATAAAAGCGGACTGTATGAAAAAGTTTTGCAAAAAATTAAAGAGAAAAATCTTTTGGCAGAAGATGGAATTACCGTCTGTGAACATGCGTTGGAAGATAAGATAAAGTGCGATTTTTTCACCGTTTTGGATGAAAAGAAGTATGGGGAGATAGAAGTAACATACTTTAAGTGTGGGGGCAACTAGAATTTTTTAACGCGGGCACGATGCGAAGCATCTAACCGCTAAAATTCGTTTCCGCCCACAGGACCCCCTTTCGCCTGGCAAAATTCCGCTGGACATTTTGCGGGCGGCGGGAGTGCGATTTCAATTTGTGCTTGCCGAACGCAGTTCTACGCGCGCAAAATTGAAACTCGGGTTTTGGATGTGTAAGAAGTGCTTTGAAGCCGTCATTCTGAACGAAGTGAAGAATCTCAATAGATCCTTCGCTTTGCTCAGGATGACGCACGGCAAATCTTTTATTTTTCTGTTTCCAGAAGGTCGTCGATATGGCAGCCGACAAGTTTTGCTATTTCAACCACAGTTGAAAGTTTTGGCTGCGCACCGTGTTGCCACCTAAGAAATGTGGAACGCGAAATGCCAAGATTTTTTGAAAGTTGGATGCGTTTTACATTCATCTGTTCAAGCACGGTGGAAAGTTTGTTGTAAAAATTTGTTTGAGAAGTTTTGTATTTCTTAAAATTGTTCTCGTTTGTTATTTCAAAGACATAGTCCAAAGAAACTTCGACAAAGTTTGCGAAATTTATGCCGTTTGACAGTGACGGACAATATTTTGAAAATTCGTAAAATACATTTTGCTTGACGACATTGTTTTCTGTAAGGTCACTTATTGTCAAGCCTTTTTCTTTCAACACATCTGAAAATAAATCAAAATAATTTGTCAATTTTCACTCCTATTTTAATTCTAGAAATTATATTTTTTATTTACTTGACTTTAAGACTAACGCAACGCTATAATAAT
>CANRFP010000068.1 GCA_947629895.1 uncultured Clostridia bacterium
TCCTTAAAATATTGTTTAAACTATGCAATTATAACACACTATTTTGCAAAAATCAACTCATTTTACAAAAAAAATAAATTTTTATCACATATATCTTGAATGAAAAATATATATATTTTGTGTGAAGAATGTCCTTCTTATAGACAGCGGAAGCGGTGGGCTTAATGTTTTGAAAGAATGCGTGGCCGTTTGTCCATGCTGCAATTTTTTGATGTTTTGTGACGATAAAAACCTTCCTTATGGGCAAAGAAAAAGAAGCGAACTGCAAAAAATAACCAAACAAAACCTTGAAAACATAAAAAGATTTTTTGATTTTGACATTGTTGTTTTTGCGTGCAACACTCTCACTTGCACCTGCTTGGAGGAGGCAAGAGAGCAGTGGCAAGACGTTTGTTTTGTGGGGACAGTGCCAGCAATTAAGCCTGCGCTTGAAAAATATTCGTGTGAGCAAATTTTGGTGATTGCAACAGAGGCCACAATTTCGCACAATATTTTGATAAACAAAACAAAAGGCATTTTCTGCAAGCCTTTGCCACAACTTGCAAATCTTGTGGATGCAAATTTGGACAATTTGTGGGCAGATGAAATTATGGCATATTTGCAGCAAAGTTTGGGGGATTTTCGCGGAAAATTCAAGGCAGTTGTGCTTGGATGCACGCACTATTTTGCCCTTAAAGAGCAAATAAGAAGCGTTTTGGGAGATATGGAAATTTTTGACAGTGCAAACGGGGTGGCAAGAAGGCTGAAATTTTTTGTGGAGCAAGAAAAAGACGCAACAAGTGCGTCTTATCAAGTGCAAATCATGACAAGTGGAAACTCAAATCTTCTTGGGGCTTTTTGGAATTTTTACAATTCATAATTGACCTTTATTCTTCAAAAAGGTTGGAATTTAAGAAAACAGGGTCACAAGTCACATTTATTCCAAGTTTTTTGAGCGTTTGTTCCTCAGTAGGTGAAAGGATGTAGGTGCAGTGAGCATCACAATTTTTCAGTTTGCCAATGTTTTCCAATGCCTTTTTGGCTTTTTCGTTTTTGCCTGTGCAAATTGAGAGGGCAACCAAAACATCATCAACTGTCAGCGTGCTGCAATGGGTGTGCAGAACATTTGAACGATATTCAACAATTGGCAACAAAACATCGTCTGTGATGATGTCATAATCGTCACCAAGGCCGCTTATGGTGCGAAGTGCGTTCAAAACAACCGCAGCGCTTGCGGAAACGATTTTCTTTGTTTTTCCGGTGACAACTTTGCCATTTGGCAGTTCAAGTGCAACACATGGATAGCCGCTTTCTTTGCTTGTGGCACGCGCAACATCAATAACTTTCAAAAGTTTGTCGGTTGCCTCTGCTTCGGAAGCCAAACTTTTGTTTCTTTCCAGAGTTTCAAAGGTGCATTGTCCGCGCTTGAAGTCACACTCAGCGCGATAATATCTTCTCAAAATTTCTTTTCTTGCAGCAAGGCGTGCCAATTTGTCGTCAACTATGGCGCTTGCAACCAAATTTACACCCATGTCGGTTGGGGATTTATAAATCTCTTTTTTGGTGATTTTTGCAAGAATGTTTCTAAGAACAGGGAACACTGCAATGTCGCGATTGTAGTTGATGGCAAGTTGTCCATAGGCATTGAAGTGGAATGGGTCAATTTGATTCACATCATAAAGGTCTGCCGTTGCGGCTTCATAGGCGATGTTCACAGGGTGTTTAAGTGGCAAATTCCAAACAGGGAAGGTTTCAAATTTTGCGTAGCCCGCTTTTACGCCGCGTTTGTATTCATGATAAAGTTGGCTAAGACACGTTGCAAGTTTTCCGCTTGAAGGGCCGGGTGCTGTGACAACAACAAGTGGTCTTGTGGTTTCAATGAATGGGTTTGCGCCATATCCTTCATCAGAAACGATTGTGTCAACATCATTTGGATAGCCTTTTGTGTAGTTGTGAAAGAACACACGCTCTCCGCGCTGTTCCAACTTTTTGCCAAATTTTGTGGCGCTTGGCTGCCCTTTATATAGGGTGATTACAAAGGCAGACACATAAAGGCCAAGTTCTCGCAAATTATCAACAAGCCTTAACACCTCGTTTGAATAACTAAGCCCAAGGTCAGCACGAATTTTGTTCTTTTCAATGTCGTTTGAACTTATGCAAAAGATGATTTCTGCTTTATCTTTCAATTTTTGAAGCAGTTTTATTTTTATATTTGGGTCAAAGCCAGGCAAAACTCTTGCGGCGTGGAGGTCGTCAAAAATCTTGCCTCCAAATTCCAAATACAACTTGTTGTTGAATTTTTTTATCCTTTTGTTGATGTTTTCGCTTTGAAGTTTCAAATACAAATCATTGTCAAAACAAACTTTTGGTGTTTTTTCTTTATCCATTGTTTTTTCTCCTTAACAAGTTCATTTTAACTCTTTTAGCATTTTTTTCATAATAATTTTTTAAAATTTTTTTGAATTTTTTGTGATTTGTGCTAACCTATCAGCATGAAAGTTTTAATTTTAACCGTCACGGCGGGCAATGGGCACAATTCCGCAGCAAACACATTGAAAAATCGCCTTGTTGATGCGGGACATGAAGTTAAGGTTGTGGATGTTCTTAAAGAGTATTCCACAAAGTTGCAGGTTTGGCTGGCTGATGGAGGCTATGGGTTTGTAGTGGACCATTTTAGGTTTTTATACAATTTCTTTTATGATAGGTTTTTAAAATACAATCTTAAAAAGGCACGCAAAATTCCTCCACAAGTTGCGGTGAGGAAGGCTCATGGCGGGCTTTTGAAAGAAATTTATTTCTTCCAGCCTGATGTTATTTTTGCAACATCATATTATTGCGGCATGGCGCTTGCAAATTTAAAAAGGGTTTACAAATTGCCAAGCATAAACATTGCGTGTATGCTGGATTATGAGGTTACACCTTTTTGGGAGGCATCAGTTGGCGGAGTTGACTTTTTAACGCTCACCAACGAGGATTTTCGCCAAACTTTGCTTGAAAAGGGCTTCAAAGATGAAAATCTTGTAAGCACGGGCATTCCTGTTGGGCTGCAATTTAATGAGCATATGGACAAGAGTAAGGCACGGGAAAAACTTGGGCTGAGGAAAGACCTTTTCACAATTTTAATCTTTTTTGGCGGCGGAACTTGGCATGGCGGACATCGCGTTTTGAAACAAGTGGTTAAACACATCCAAGATGAAATTCAAGTGGTTATTATAAATGGAAAAGACGAAAAAACCAAGAACAAAATAGACAAAGAAATGGCAAAATATCCAAGAAACATCCACCTGACGAGCATTGGCTTTTGCAAAGAGGTTAATTTGATTGAGAGTGCGTGCGATTTAATGATTGGCAAGGGCGGAGGGCTTTGCCTAACAGAGTGCATAAACAAAGGCTTGCCACTTCTTGCTTATTCAAAAGTGCCGGGACAAGAGAAATATAACGAAAAATATTTGCTTGAAAAAGGGGCTATTTTGTGTTTTAAAAACAACAAAGAGTTGATAAGCAAAATTTTGGCGCTGAAAAACAATCCACATGTTTTGGAGGATATGAGTGAGGGGCTTAAAGCAATTGCAATGTGTGGAAACGAAGAAATTTTCAAACTGATTGTTTCGCAAAAGAAGGCGGACTATTCTGGCATTGACACCAACATTGATTACAGGCAAGTGAACAAAATTGTGAATAAGGCGCGTAAAAAAGGCAAAAATTAAGAGTGTGAATTATATTGAAAAATTTAAACAAAATAAATGAGATGGAAACAACAATCTCACTTTATTTTTTAATTCCTGCGGCAGTGTTTTTGTTGCTTGTTTTTCCTGTTGTGGTGGAACTTAGGGTTGCAATAAATCCCTTAACCAATCTTGGGGTGGTGGCACTTTTTGTGTTTGGGGTTAAAGTTTTTTATTATGTTGTGTCCTTTCATGGCACATATATTTTGCTTGAAAACGAAAGCGAAACAAAGAAACAACAACTTGAATTTTCAAGTAAACAATTTGTATTTATGGAAGAGTTTGTTAGGCAGATGAAAGACAAAATAAAACTGAAAAATTTGTTCGTGTATTACAACATTGGAACGGGCGATGCTTTTTCAAGCGCAATCACTTGTGGCTTTTTGAATTTGATTTTAACACAAATTTTTCTTGTTATAAAAAGCCAAAAACCAACCGCTTCTCTTTGCATTTATGACACAGTTTCTTACAACAAAAAGGAGTTCACAATCTCGGCAAGAGGAAAGGTTTCAATTTCTTTTTTTGATGTTGCATATTCTTTTTTAAACTCGCTCATCATAACACATAAGAAATAAAAAGCACATAATATTGCGTATTATGTTGCATACTACACAATATATTGTGTATTATGTGAAAAGGAGAAACTATGAGAAAGTTTGAAGAAACAACAAGCATAAATGACCTTATAAGTGGTGCGATGGACAAAATCAAAACCCTTGTTGACAGCAGCACGATTGTTGGTGAAAGCATAAAAACCGATGATGGTGTGACGATTATTCCAATCAGCAAAGTGACGGTTGGATTTGTTGTTGGTGGAGGGGAATACGCCGACCTTTCATCAAGAAGGGTTGCCAATCATTTTCCTATGAGCGGAGGCAGCAGCGGCGGAATGAGTGTTTCCCCTGTTGGCTTTTTGGTTTTGCAGCCAAGTGGCGAAGTTGAGTTTGTGAATGTTGAAAACAAAACTCTTTATCAAACAATTTTAAATATGTTCAATTCTTTGATGTCAAAAATTGAGGAGAAGGAAGATGAGCAAAATTAAACACCTTGTTTTTGTTTCATTTGTTTTTGCGCTCATTTTGGGTTGCATAATCATTGGGGTTGGTGCGTGCTATCAGTCTTCGGCATATGCACTTTCATCTTCGGCGCGTGGCTGCGTTGTGATTGAAACTTCAACAAAGCGAAAACTTTTTGCTCAAAATGAAAACAAAAAAATGCCTATGGCAAGCACAACAAAAATTATGACCGCCATAACCGCGATTGAAAACTGTGATAATCTTGATGAGGTGTTTGAAATTTCGCCAAAGGCCGTGGGCGTTCCGGGCACGTCGCTGTATTTGAGAAAGGGCGACAAATATTCCACAAAAGATTTGCTCTATGCCCTTATGATGATTTCTGGAAATGACTGCTCGGTGGCGATTGCGGAACATGTTGCTGGCTCCACAAGTGAGTTTGTGACAATGATGAACATTCTTGCAAGAAAAATTGGAGCAAATAATTCTCATTTTGCCAACACTCACGGGCTTGATGCAGACGGGCATTACACAACAGCCTACGACCTTGCGCT
>CANRFP010000069.1 GCA_947629895.1 uncultured Clostridia bacterium
GCTGAGCAGTGTAAATCTTTCCACGGCGCCTCGCTATGACTGCTTATTTGGACTTGCATCCTCAAGCAAGGCAGGCTCGTCAGTGTCGGGTGATTGTCACAGCGTTATCAGACTGGACGGCAATAGATTTTTGTTTGCGCTGTGTGACGGCATGGGCAGCGGTGAAAAGGCCAGCGAAAAAAGCGAAACAACGATCAGCCTTATTGAAAATTTTTATAAAGCCGGCTTTGACAATGACATAATTCTGTCTAGCGTCAACAAATTGTTAAACTTGGAGCGTGATGACGTGTTTTCGACCATTGATGTTTGTGTTGTAGACTTGAAAAACGGCATTGCCGACTTTGTAAAAATGGGCAGTCCGCCAAGCGTAATAAGGCGCGAAAATTCAATCGAACTTGTGACGGGCAGCGCCTTACCTGTCGGCGTCTTGCAAGAGGCAAAAGCGACCACGGCAAAAATTGTGTTAAATCAAAAAGACATGATTGTGCTTTGCACTGACGGAATAAGCGATGCTTTTTCAAGCGACCTTGAATTTAAGGACTTTTTGCTTTCAATCAACTCAGCCAATCCGCAAGAATATGCTGATAAGATTTTGCAAAAAGCGCTTGCGGGGAATAATGGCTATGCAGTTGACGACATGACATGCCTTGTTGTAAAGATTTTTAAACCATAAAAGAGGGACTATTCCCTCTTTTTTATAAAATAATTGACAATTTGCTGCTTTAATGCTAAACTATTAAGGCAAACTAGCGGGCGTGGCGGAATGGCAGACGCGCAGGTTTCAGGTACCTGTGATAGCGATATCATGTGGGTTCGACTCCCACCGCCCGCACCATATAAAGTAAGTAAAAAGTCTTAAATTAAGGAGAGAAAAAATGGACGAAATGAAAAAAATAATAGGGAGATTAAAATTAAAAGGTTTTCATTTTGAAAAGGGTTTATCAAACGAAGAATTTGATAAAATAGAAAAAACTTACAATTTTATTTTTCCAACTGAAATTAGAGAATTTCTTTCTTATGGGATCCCAACCGAAAAATATTTTTATAATTGGCGAGATTTTAGTGAAGAAAATATAGAAAAAATAAACGGTTTTCAAAAAAATATAGAAGATGCATTTATATTTGATTTGGAACACAATGATTTGGCAGGTGATTTTAAAGACAAATTCCCAAAAGCAAAAGATGAAAAAGAATTAAAAAAATGTGTTCTTGATTATTTACATGCAAGTCCCAAACTTATTCCATTTTACGCTCATAGATGCTTCTTTGATGGACTGGATGATATGCCTATGGTTTCATTTTGGCAACCAACAGATTCGCCTATATGCGGAATCAATTTTGTTGATTTCGTTGAAAGAGAATTTTTTAATAAACATAAAGAAACATCGAAAGAAGAAGATGAACAAATTGAGAAAAAATTACAAAAAACAGGAATCTGGAAAGATATTGTTTTTTGATTTTCGCAAAATCAAACTGTTGTCGCAAAATCAAAATTTGATTTTTTCAAGCAAAGATTTTAATTTTTTGATTTTTCATGCTAAAATGAGATGAAATCAAAATGTGTCGCATAATCAAACGGAAATAATCAAAAAAAGACTTTTGGTCAGAGTGACACAGAATGCCATTCCGACACGAGTGGCGGATGGGGTCCCCAAAAATGCTTGTCATTTTAGGGGTAAAGTGGCAGACGCGCAGGTTTCAGGTACCTGTGATAGCGATATCATGTGGGTTCGACTCCCACCGCCCGCACCAACGTCGCAACGGCGCTTTTGTCCCTGTTTTGCAAGAATGCAAAACTTGGACGCGGGCGCTTGTTGCTCCTTTTCCCCACAAATGTTAAAACATTTGTGGGGACGTCAAAAAAATATGATAGGAGTGAAGTATGAACAAAGATAATTGCTCTATAATGAGAACGGCGATTTTAACAGCTTTTCCAAAAATTTTTTCAGATATAGAATTTGCCAATGAAATTTTTAGCCAGGCATTGCAACTTGCAAATTTTTATAATTTTTCATTTCAGCCAGAATTTTTTACAGCAAAGATGGCGGTTGAAATTGAGGCAAGATACAAGGCCGTCAGCAATGTATTACTTCACCAAATTAAAAAAGCGGGGGGGGGGAGAAAAGGTTCTTGTGATTGAGATTGCGTCTGGGCTATCGCCAAGATGTTTGCAATTTGACAATGTGGATTATATCGAGTGCGATATGAAGCCCGTCATGGAATTGAAAAAACAAATTTTTAAAAATTTGAGCTTTCAAGACAAAATCAAAAACTTTTATAGTGTTGATTTGACAAATCCCGAGCAGTTAAGAAACTTTCTTTTTAAAATCCCGCAAACAAGCAAGTATAAAAAAGTCATTATTGTTTCTGAAGGGCTTTTTTGGTATATGAAAAAAGCAGAAATAACCAAAATGGCAAATGTTTTTGTACAAGTTTTTGGAGACAAACTGATTTGGATTTCTTCCGATTGTCCTGTAAAGACTCCTTTCACAAGCGAGTATCGCAAAACCATATCAGATTCGGCAAATTCAAAGAGAAACACTTTTGAAGACATAGATGATTTTGTTGAATTTTTTCAAAAATTGGGATTTAACACATCATGCAAAAGTTTAAGTAGCTTGATTTCGCCACAAAAAATAAAGGCAGGCAAGATTTTTTCTTTAACTACCGATGAAACGCTAAAAAGGATTGATTCATACACAAATGTGGCATTAATGAGCCTAAAAAGATTGCAGTCGCAAAAAAATTAACAAAATAAAAGTGAGGCAGTCCTCACTTTTTTTAGTTTATTATTTTTGCTTTTAAGATTTCTTCCTTAAGCCTTTCATATTCTTCTTGAGTTATTGCCATTGAATCACGAAGGTCGATCAGCAGTAGCAAGTCTTGGGCTTTATCTTTGAAAGTGTAGCGCTCTGGATTTTCTTTTTTGCTTGGCTTTGCCTTTCTTTTCTTTTTTGCAGGCTTTTTTACAACTTTCTTTGATTTTTTACAGCGAATCAGCGCGATTAGATACAAAACATTTGCGGTCAGATATGTAACGCCAAGGATAGACACCTCGACAATATTTTCGACTGAATGATTGATAGTTACAAACGCAACAAACACGGCAAGAGTCAAAATATTTAGCACGATTGCGGCAATGATAGTGGCAAACTTTTCTTTAAAAGTGGGTTTGTCAAACTTGAAAGCTCTGCTTAAAACGGCATTCAGCCCTAAGCTGACAATTGAAAACACGATTATGCATATTTGCAAGATTGTTGAAGTGCTTTTTAGCAAATCTAATATCGGTCCGCCGCCTTTTAATGTGTTTAAAACAATCTTGACAACATCTACAGCAACAAGGGCAAGCAAGGCGAGTGCTGTAAACAGTCCAATTATGCCGGCGATTGAGGTTAATTTTCTTTTCATAATTCCTTCCTTAACATATTTTTAACACAAACCGCCACAAATGTCAATACCCAAATAAAAAAGCGAGATTGCTCTCACTTTTAAAAATTAAATGGATTTGTAGGTCTTAAAACGATTTTGTTACGTTTTTCAACGTCATAGAATATTTTGTCTACATCAAGTTTTTTGGCAAGTCCAGTTGGCATAGTGGCAGGATTTTTTTCAAAGAAGTCATTTAATGCAAATATTGTCATAACTTCCTTTAAAATTGGCTGCCTAAACATCTTGGCAATAACTGTAAATTTTGGCATTGTTCGAAGTTCAGACTTGTCAATAAGTGGCCTACGGTTACGCTGAACAGACTTGTTTGTTGTGTTTGAAGTATTGTCATCTTTGCCTTTGCTTTCGGACGAGCTTTCCTCATTGCTGAACACTGTTATTTCGCCGCAGGCTTGTGAGAACGCTTCAATAGTCGCAGCATCTTCTGAGCCGAGGAAAAGTTCAAGCTGAAAGTTTCCGCGAATATTTGCCGCCTCGTCTGCGCCGTATTTGATGTCAAGCTGTTTGTAAGACTGCAAGATTATTTCAAAGAATATATTTCTTGAACGTGAAACTGTGACCATAGTTCCAAAGTTTTGGATTGCCGGCATATTGCCAAACTCGTCAAGGATGAAATAAACCGGGCGTTTTAATTGTCCCTTCTTGCCAGTTTTTGGATCATGAGTTTCATTTGCAACATCGACAAGCACTTTGTAGAGTTGGGATATGCACAAAGTTCCAAGGGCGTGGCGCTCTGGCTTGTGGTCAGGCACGCGAATAAAGAAAACTGTTGGGCGTTCTGGAATTTTTGTAAAGTCAATATCTGTTGTGCTTGTCAGATATTGAATTCCCTCATCGCCAAGCAAGCCAATGCTTGAGCCAAGTGTTGCAAGGAATGAACGTTGTGTGATAGGCGAAGCGCCAATAATCGTTGACATAAGGTCCTTTACATTTGAATGCAATTGGTCGCGACCTTCGCTATAACGTTTTAAGGTTTCAAGTTGGCCATTATCAGAGCCGTTAATATCTCGCTTGTTTGCAATTTTGTAAACATTGTAAAGGTTAAACTTGTCTTTTGTCATTCCAAGTCTTGGGTCGCGGCTATCTTCAAGCATTGCCATCATGATTGCGGCAACAAAGTCCTGACTTCCTTTTGTCCACATAGGCTCTTTTGCGTCTGGCGGAACTGGAACAATTGAAATTGCGATATTGCGCAAAGTTGACATTGCCTCATCTTCAAGTTGAAGACGTCTTGCTTCAAGCTCTTCCTTCAAAACCTCATTGTCGGGGAAAGCTTTGCCTTCAAAGGCATACCAAGTGTCACCATAAGTTTTTCCGCCTATTTCGGCGCTTGTAAAGGTTTTGTAGCCTGCATCTTTTGGCGAAACGCCAGATATCTTTTTGACTTCTCTTGCAAGATTTCCTGCACGCTCATAAATGTTCCATGCAATTTCCATCGGGTTCCAACGAGAAGATATAAACGGTGAGTCAAGGTTTAACACTTGTACGTCATAACCTTCCTTTATTAAGATGTTGTAGTTGTCTTCATAAAGTTCACCTTTAGGGTCAGCAACAATCAAACTAGGCTTTTGACCTGAGTGAGCAAGAATACGAATTGACGGGTCAGCCAAAAGTTGTGTTTTACCTACACCAGTTGTACCAATGACAAGCGCGTGAGTTTCATGCTTCATGTTTATTTCAAACTTTCCGCCTTTAACCTTGTATCTAAACGGGAAGCCCGTCTTTTGCAGGCTTGGAAGTTTGTCCCAAGTCGTGTAAATGATTGAACTATCTTT
>CANRFP010000070.1 GCA_947629895.1 uncultured Clostridia bacterium
AAAACAAGCCCTAAGCGCAATTTTTTTGTTGGCGGAGGCTTAGGGATTCGAACCCCAGTAGGCTTTCACCTAAACGGTTTTCAAGACCGCCGCTTTCGACCGCTCAGCCAAACCTCCATATTTTTGAAAACATTTCTATTATACTCATTTGTTTCGCTTTTGTCAACACAAGTGGCGAAGTTTTTTATTTTTTGTCTAAATCGGGCCGTATATTTATTTTTGGGTTGCGCAAACTAGCGTTGGAGGACCATTATGAAATTTAATCCATTTTTGGAAAAGCCCAAGAAGCTTGAAAGCATTATCATGAGCTGGAAAGATCTTGCGCCAAAGCCTTACAACAAATTTGAGGCAAGCCCCTACACGCGAGTGCGCTGCATTTTGATGAATGGAACTGAATATGAGGCAGTTTGGTTTTCGCATCAATTTCACCGGCACGCAGCCGACAACGATTTGCGCCGAACGCTTGCAATAGTTAGGCGAAGCGAGCAGCAACAGCAAAAATTGATTGCCTCACTTAAACCTGTTGATGAAAATCTTTTGGAAACAACAATTGGTTATGAGCAACTTGCGGTTGATTTAACAGCCTTTTTGGCGCAGCATGTGAAGGACAAGCATGTTAAGGATGCGTTGGATTTTGCCCTTTTGGAAGATTTTGACCACCTTTATCGTTATTCCAACCTTTTGGAAACGGACATGAACGCAAAGGCAGAGGACTATGTTGGGGATTACACCGAGATAACGCCCGGGAGGCCAACAATTGCCCATCACCGCCACCCTTATGACAGCGTTCGTCAGCCGATTGACAACAAGAAGGCCGACCCATTCACAAAATGTGCGGTGAGCATAATCACGGCGGCAGAGCAGCAAACGATGAACTACTATATGAATTTGGGAAGTTTTTACAAAAATCAAAAAGGGCGGGAACTTTACACTGAAATTGGGATGGTGGAAGAGCAACATGTCACGCAATACGGCAGTTTAATTGACCCAAATCCAAGTTGGTTTGAAATGTGTTTGATGCACGAATATGTTGAATGTTATCTCTATTATTCGATGATGGCAGACGAAAGCGAGCCGCACATCAAAAAGGTTTGGGAAATGCTTTTGGAACAAGAAATTGCGCACTTGCACGCCTCAGTGGAAAACCTTAGAAAATATGAGAAAAAGGAGTGGCAAGAGGTTATTCCAAACGGTGAATTTCCAGAACTTATAAGCTTTAAGTCAAACACCGAATACATTCGCAAGATTTTGAAAAACACCGTCACAAACACAGCAAAGCGAGAGGGATATGTTGACGTTAACACCCTTGAAAATACCGACAACTTTTTCAAATATCAAAACAAAGTCAACAAACCTTTTGAGGAGGAGCGCGGCCACACAATTGTGGAGGAACACATTGAACGCTTTGGGCAGGATTATCGCTTTGAAACCAAGCCAAATCCAATAAAGGAACTTCAAGACAGAAAACACGACAACTTCACTCTTGGCAGAACAAAAACAAAATAAATTTTGCAGATTGCCATTTGAAAGTTGCGCAAAACAACTAAAATTTTAACAAAAAACAAAACAAACAAAAAAACAAAAATGAAAAGGAGAAAAAATGAAAAAGAAATTTTTAACAAGTTTAGGCTGCCTTGCTGTGGCAGCGGTTGCAGCAGTTGGTTTGGTGGGTTGTGGAGAGCAGCCTGCAACGCCAGATGTTAGGTTTGATGCCGTTCAAGGATATTATAAAGGGCAAAATGTGAAGGTGCAAAAATCTTCTTGGAAAAAGGTTACAACCGATGGCGAAGAGGACGACCATTTTGACGATTTGACCGGCGCCTATGAAATGACGCCAGAAATCCAACTTAAAAAGGTGGATGAGGCAACAAAAAAGGCTTTTGGCAGTGATTATGTTGTGTGCGTGACTTTTGCTGGAAAGGGGCGCGACATAACAAAAGTTGTTTCAAAGGCCTCTGTTGGTGAATATCCATCAAACGGCTGGGAAAGCGTTGAAGAGGGCAAAAACGAAACCGCCCAGCCTGTTGAAAAAGATTTTCACTCATTCTTAAAAGTTGACGTTGCCGAGAACAAAACAACCAAAAAAGTTGTGTATCTTTATCTTGATTGGGATGGCGATGAAGGCGAAAAGGAAGCGGAAATTTACAGATTTGTTATCCCTGAAAACCTTGAAGTTGCACAATAATCAAAACAAAAAAATATGCTTAACATCAAAGCATATTTTTTTATCATTTTTTTACTTATTTAAACAGACTGTTTTTCGGCGTGAGCAATGTCCAACTTAAAAGCGTTCTTATCAACCCCGCCCAATAGGTGAGCCTCGCGCTGTCCAAAAGCTCTTTGCAGTTTTCAACTTCTGGTGGCGTTAAAATTTGGCTTAGATAATCAAGTGCAAAGTCTGACGCCTCTTTTTCAATTTGAATTTCCTTATATTTCAAAAAAATGGCAAAGAAGAATATTAAAAGTGCAAGCGCTGCGCAGCCTATTCCAACATACAAAAACAAAACATTTTCAAGCACATTTAAAACTTGCAGCAAGCACAAAACCGCCCCGCCGAGTAGCAGCGGCATAAAAAATAGACCACAAATTCGCCCCCACAACCTCATGCGATTGTGTTTTTTTATTCTGTCAGAGGTGAAATCTTGCCTTGCATGCCCAAGTTCGTGAGAAACTATTGCAAGCGATGCCAAACTGTTTGAGCGCATTGTTTTTTCAGAAAGCCCAACATAGCCGCCGCCATAGAAATCGCGAAACTCCTCGCAACGCGTGATTTTCAATTTGTTTTGAAAGCAGTTCTGGTTGATTTGTGCCACATATTGCAGTGTGGTTATTCCAAAAGAATTTCGCCTTGCCTCATTCTCTTTAAACTTTTCATAAAATTGGTTCCACGAAAAATTTGCAACTGCAAGCAAAAAGCAAAGCAGCAGCCCCAAGCCAACAACAACGCCAATGATAATGTAAGTCATCATAAATATATTATAACACAAATCGTTAAAATAGACAAATCATGAAAAGAAAAAACAATCAATTGGCTGATAAGCGCTTCAAATTGGTTTTTATTGTAAAAGAAACTCACATTTTCCACTTCTTTTTCCCATTTATTTCAGCCAAGCTTGGCAAGTTTTGGCAAACAAATAACAGATTCTTCTCTTTATGGTCAAAAAAGTGTTAAAAATTTTTGTAAAAACATATATAATAATTGTTTAAATTGTTGACATTTTGTTTTTTTCGGTATAAAATTGAAGTGTAAACAAAATTACAAATCTTATTAAAAGGAGAAAATGTATTATGGCAGGTAAGTCAGATTACTTTGGTCTTGACTGGATTGTAAGTCTTATCCTCGCAATCATCCCAATCACAGCATGGGTTTGCGGCGTAGTTACAAGATTTCAAGAAGGCAAGATTGTTGCAGCCATTCTTCGTGTCTTCTTCGGAGGATGGATTCTCTGGGTTGTCGACCTTGTATTCATGATCACTCAGAAGCACATTTTCAGACTCTTGAACATCTAATCAGGAGAAGAAAGCCATCGGCAAAAGTCGATGGTTTTTTCTTTGCCCAAAATCTCTCACCCAAGTTCGTTTTGCGAAGGCTCTTTTTTGCCAAGATTGTTCTTTTATTTTTTAGCACACGCGGAAACACCTTTTCATAAAATGTTTTTGAAAGGAGGAATTTATGGGCTGCAAAAAATTTAACAACTGCTCCAATCTGTATCCACCATCAATTAATTTGGCGGCTGGGCAACCCGCACCAAACTGTCCAATTTCTTGCCCAACGGGCGCAACCGGGCCTATTGGTCCAACCGGGCCAACTGGCGCAACTGGTGCGACAGGGCCAGCTGGTCCAATAGGTGCAACGGGAACTTCTGGCATATCATCCACCGCATTTTTCACCGCTCCAAGCGCAACAAACGCTGAACCTTCATTGATTTTGGAAAATTCGTTTCCACTAGGCGAAACAGATATAACCCTTGCCGGAGAAAACAATGTGAATTTGGCTGCTGGAACATATCTTTTAAGATATGGCTCAACCGTCACAAGCACAAATGGCACTTTGCCAACAATTTCCATTTCCGTGAATGAACTTGTTGAAAGCGGCACAATAAGAACGGGTGTTGCTTATGGCTCAGCAAATTTAACGGGCGATGCGCTCTTAACCATTTCAACAAATTCCGTTTTGTCGCTCAGCGTGACTGTTGCACCAGAACTGACATATGATGAAACCTTTTTGATAATCTCAAAATTGGGTTAGTCTGCATAAAAACGAAAATAATTCAAAAAATTGCATTTTTTAAGCATTTTTTACAAAAAAACAGCACTTTTTTGCTGTTTTTTGTTTTTTTATTAACAAACCAAAAGAATTGTGTCGCCTTTGTGAAGTTTTGCTCCTGCCGGTGGAAGTTGTTGGGTTATAAATCCGCCTTCCCCATCCGTTTCGTAAAAAAGCCCCAATGCTTTTATTTCCGCCGCTGCCTCCGCAAGAGACAACCCTTCAACTTGTGGCATAATCACCTCTTCAACCACAACGCTTTCATCATCTTTTGGCATATCATAAAATTCAAAAAGTTGTGAGAAAAATTCTTTTCCATAAGGTGCGGCAACAAGCGAGCCATAATATGCCCCGGCGCTTGGCTCGTCAACCATAATCATAAACAAATAATCTGGATTGTTTGCCGGATATGTGCCAATAAAACTTGAAATATATTTTCCGCTTGCAATGTGCCCCGTTTCGTCATACTTCTGCGCTGTTCCCGTTTTGCCACCTATATTATAGCCCTCCACAAAAGAAAAATCTTTTTGTTTGTTCTCTGCCTTTTGCAAAAGCATGTTGACTGTTTGGCATGTTTTTTCTGATAAAATTCTTTTGGTGGTTTTTTGTGGCGAATACACAACCATGCCATCAGCACTCACAATGTTTTGTATCACGGTTGGAGTTTTCCAAACACCTCCGCTGACAATCCCCGCCACGATGGAAAGCAGTTGAATTGGCGTGACTGCAATGGCGTGTCCAAAGCCCATTCTGGCAAGGTCCACAGTTTTCACATTTTGCTTTGGCATAACAAT
>CANRFP010000071.1 GCA_947629895.1 uncultured Clostridia bacterium
TCAACATTGAGGTGGTTGGCATATCGCGCCTTGCTGGCAAGATTTTAAGAAAAAACAACATTGCCTATAAAAGAACAACGCCGCTTGAAGAAGTGTTCAACATTTTTAAAGCGGTGAAAATGAATGAAAACAAATTTTTGTATTTCAAAAAATGCGACATTGATTTTTGCTCCAAAATTTTGCAAATCATAAAACAATTTAAGGCGTGCAAAATTAAACCTTCTTTTTTGAATGAGGTTGGGGACACACTTTTAGACAACAAAATTCATGACTTAAAACTTGTTTATGAAAGTTATGAGGAGCTTCTTCAAGACAAACTTGATTTGTCAAAATTTTTAGATTTTTTTGTGGAAAATGCAAAAAAATGCGAAAATTTATCAAAAATTAACCTATTTTTTGTGAATTTTGATGCTTTTTCGTTGGAAATAAATTCTTTTATATGTAAACTTGCGGGCTTTGTCAACAAAATTTTCATAGGAATTTCCAAGCCAATTTCAAACGGAAATGCCTTTATTTATGAAAATGACATCTTTGAAAAAACCATGAAACTTGGCGCAGATTTCGGCGTGCGCGTTGAGGCTGAAAACGTTCCAACAAGGTTGAGCGGCGAAAGGCTTGCAATGGTTAAGAATTTGTTTTCATTTAAAATTGAGCCGCAAAAAAGTGACTTCTTTTTGAATGTTGTTGCAAAAAATATGCAAGACGAAATTGATTTTGTTGTAAAAAGTATAAAGCGTGAAGTGGTGAACGGGGCAAAATTCAAGGATTTTTCAGTTGCCTGTGCCGACAAAAAATATTATGACCTTTTGATGGAAGAATTTGCCAAATACAAAATTTCCGCCTATTGTGACGATTGCATAAATTTAACTCAAACAGTTTTGGGGCGTGCGGTTTTAAAATTTGTTGAAATTGCAAAAATGGGATTTTCAAAAGAGGCGTTTGAATATTTGGTGCAAAATCCAATTTTTGAGGTGAAAAATCGTCAGGATATTTTGCAAAAGATAGAATATTTTGACATAAACACCAAAAAAGAATTTTTGCAAAAATTCCCAGAATTTCAAAATATTGTAAATCAAATTGAAAGTTTAAATTCTTGCACAACAATTTCACAGTTTTGCGACAACTTGATGCTGCTTTTGGACTTTTTGATAGATGAAAAAATTTTAAAATTTTTAAGCGAAGAGGGCAAGTTTAAAAAAGAAAGTGAAAACAAACAATCAAGAGAACTTATTCAAAAAGTGTTTGAAAAGTTGAAACTTATTGGCGGAGATGAACAGTTTAATTTGTTTGACTTTCAAAGTTTGCTGAAACTTGCACTTGGAAGCGTGAAAGTTGAAACCATTCCTTCTTACATAGATGCTGTTTTTGTTGGAGATATAACAGAAAGTTATTTTGAAGATGTCAAAGTTTTGTTTGTGCTTGGCGCAACAGCAAGTGCTTTGCCAAAAACTCAATCTGACACAGGGCTGATTGACGATGACGATATAAAAAAATTGAAACTTTTGGTGAATATTGAGCCGGAAATTCGCGTGTTAAACAGAAGAAATCGCTTAAAACTTTTTGAGGCGCTGATTCATGCACAACAGAAACTTGTTGTCTGCATGCCGCTTCAAGAAGGCGACAGAAAAACAGAGCGCGCCGGCTTTGTGAACGATTTGTTAAAGATGTTTGAAGGCAATGTTTTGCACACTTCCTCTCTTCAAGAATTTGACAGTCCAATTTTCACAGATGAGGAAACGCTTGAAAGGCTGTTGTTTTCAATTGGGTGCAAAGAAAATTTGCTTGAATTATATTCCAAACTTTTGTCCGAACGCAAACTTAAGAAATGGCTTGGCTCTTTGAGAAGTGTTGCAAACACAAACATTCCAAAACCTAAGCAAATTGAACTTGCCTCTCCAAAGCAAAAGACAAAAATTTCAGCATCAGAACTTGAAACATATTTTGCTTGTCCTTTCAAAAGATTTTTGCAATATGACATGAGGATTAAAACCAAAGAAACTTTGGCTGCTGACAAGCGAAAGTTTGGCAATTTTATGCACCAACTTTTGCATTTGTTTGTTGAACAGAATCCAAATGTTTATCAATTAGATGAAAATTTTGTTGACCAATTTTTGAAGCAAAACCTTGCCAAAATTGCGCAAGAGCAATATGATGAAAAATTGTTAAAGCAAAAACATTTTTTGGGATATTTGGAAAATGAAGCAAAAATTATATTAAAAAACGTGATAAAAGAGCAAAAAAACAGTGATTTTAGGCCATTTTTGCTTGAATATCGTGTTAAAGAAAATTTTGAAGATAATTTGAACTTTGAAGGATTTGCCGATAGAGTTGACAAATTTGGCGACTATTTCAGAATTATTGATTACAAAACGGGCGAAACAAAAAGTGTTTTGTCAGACCTCTATTATGGCAAAAAACTGCAACTGTTTTTGTATGCGGATTGCATTCAAAGGGCCACCAAACTTAAACCGGCAGGTGTGTTCTATTTTGATTGCCAAACCAAATACAAGAAAAATGAGGGCAAACTTTTAAAAGGCGTTATTTTAAAATCGAATGAAATTGTGGAGGCAATGGACACAAGGCTGAAAACGCAAAATATAAAAAGTGACATAATTGGCTTCCACAGGAAGAACACAGACGAAAATGGCTTTTCATACAAATGGGGGCTGGCTTGTGAGGACTTTTCTGACAATTTGAAATATGCGCGCGAAGTTTCAAAGGTGGCAATCAAGGAAATTGAAAGTGGATATGTTAAGGACAAACCTTTCAAAGATTCGTGTGAAAAGTGCCAATATTTAAGCATTTGCAAACACGGAAAGGAATTTAGGGACACCCTTATTGACGGCGAGGATGAAGAATGAGCGAAGAACAAAAAATTTTAGAACAAGAGGCAGTGCTTTTGAATGACAAGCCAAAAATGCTTGTTAGTGCTTCTGCGGGCAGTGGCAAAACGCACGTTATGATAAAATATATTGGCAGCCTTATCGTTGACAAAAAAATTCCCGTTAAAGATTTGCTTGTGCTAACTTTCACAAAGGCTGCGGCAACAGAGATGAAAGAGAGGCTTCAAAAGAAGTTGAAAGAGGCGGAGCAAAACGATTTTGTTATTGAACAACTTGATGCTTTGCCAACAGCGAACATTTGCACTATTGACTCTTTTTGCGAAAAATTTATAAAAAAATATGCAAATTTGCTTGATTTAAGTGAAAATTTTGATATTTTAGATGAAAATTTGTCAAAAAAATTGAAAAAAACTGCTTTTGACAAAACTATGGAAATTTATGAAGAGAAAAATGGATATTTGGATTTGATGTTTTATTATAAGAATGACAAAAACAAAATTCAAGACATTCTTTTCGAACTTGAAAATTTGGTCGGTTCGGTTGCTGACAAAGAACAGTTTTTGAAACTGAATGAAAATGAAAGCGAAAAGTTGTTTGATAAAGCCATTTTGTATTTGGAAAAAGATTTAAAACGCAAACTGAAAAACATTTTGAATAACATATCAAACTTGCATCTTGACAGATTTGAAGAAAAGATAGACGCTCTTTTGCAGCCCGTTTTGGATGCGCAAAATCTTTATGAAATCAGCCTTTTGATTGAAAATATGACTCTTCCAAGAGCGCCAAGCGTGAACAATATTGGAGAAGAGGCATCAAAAAAACTGTCCTTTTTAAAAGAGCAAATAACAAATGAATTTGACAAAATATGCGAACTTAATTTGGGCGATTTGGAAAGTTTGAATTTTCAACGAAATGCAACGCTTGAAAAACTTTTTATAGAGTTGTTTAGAATATATCAAAAGGTTGAGGACGATTTGAAGCAAAAGCAAAATGTTTTAGATTTTTCCGATTTAGAAAAATATATGAGCAAACTTTCCACGCAAGAGAATTTGTTCGCCAATTTTAAATATGTTTTTGTGGATGAATATCAGGACACCAACAAAGTTCAAGAAAGAATAATCAAAAACGTGGCAAAAAATTGCAATTTTGTTGCGGTTGGAGATGTTAAACAGGGAATTTATGGTTTTAGGCTTGCAAGTTCGGAAATCTTTTTGAAGGATTTGCAAGATTTTTCTCACAACAAAAATGCAACTGTCAAACCACTTAAAAGCAATTTTAGGAGCAAAAAAAGTGTTTTGAATTTTGTGAACGATGTTTTTAAAGTTTGCATGACACAAGAAAGTGCGGGCGTGAATTATGAGGCAACTTCCATGCTTAAAGGGCTAGGGAAGTTTGCAAAAGAGGAAGGCAAATCGGTTTTTGTGGATGTTATAAAAGCACAAAAAAATGAAAAAGAACAAAAAATGGCGATTTATAGTGTTAAAAATGCAAATATTTTTGAAAAAAATGAGTTTAAACAACAAATTTTGGATATTAAGCGAAGAATTTATGAAGTTTTGTCAACGCAAATCAGTGATAACGGAGTTTTAAGAAAGTGCAAATTCAGCGACATTGCAATCCTTTCCAGAAAGCGAGATGATTTGTTTAATGAAATTGAAAAGAGTTTGCAAGAAAGTTCAATCCCTGTTGTTTCAAGCACAAGAACGGCGCTTGCCGAAGAGCCAGAAATTATGATGCTGATAAATTATTTGCGACTTTTGCTGAACAAAAATGATGATGTTTCCATTTTGAGCGTTTTGCTTTCGGGACTTTACAACTTTGATTATCAACAAATTTCTGATTTGCGAGGGCAACAAAGTTTATTTGAATTGGTTTTTGTAAATAAAAACGAAGTTTTTGCTAAGTTTTTGGCAGACCTTGAAGAATTTGAGTTTGATTGTTCTGTTATTGGGGCAAGAAAAGCCTTTGTTAAACTGTTCACAAAAACGGATTATCGTGCCTATATCAACTCCAAGCCAGAACATGAAAAGTTAAATTCGCTTATAAACCAATTTTTAAACGAAATTGATAAAAGTGATTTTGGCTTTGACATTCCGGCTCTTGTGAATTATTTTGACAGGGTGGAAATCACGGCAAGCGGGGAGATGTCGGCCTCGCCCGATGCAGTTTTACTTTCAACCATTCACAACAGC
>CANRFP010000072.1 GCA_947629895.1 uncultured Clostridia bacterium
GCCAACGCCGGCGCAAACACGCCCAACAGCATCCGCCACATCCTCATCACCATAAGAGAGCAAATTTTCGCCAAACAGCGCTTGCAATTTTTCTTCATCAACCTCTTTTGAATAATATACAGTATGTAAAAACTGAGTTTTTGTTATTATATCATAACTTATCCCAAATTCCTCTTTAAGCCCTTCAAAGGCCGCTTTCACTGAATTTCTGCTCTTGCCAAAAACAGTTATCACAAACACTTCCTCTTGCCCAAGAAATTGGCTTAGAAAATGATTTGCATCAAGTTCGCAAGGCAAAAACAAAATTTTCCCAACTGCGGTTTGCATCAAAAGCGCCTGCTCTTCCACAAGTTCAAATTTGTCGTCAGCCTCTTTAATTTCTTCAACCAATTTGTCAATTTGTTCATTTTCGCAAATCACAACTGCCCTTTCGCACTCTCTTGCTTTCCTGCAATTTTCAAGGCAATCATCAAAGCGGTTGCAAGAAATTATGGCATCAAAACAGCCAAGTTTGTTTAAAACTTTTCTGTCAAAATTGTCTGAAAAAACAATAATCCTATTTTTCATCTTTAAGCACCTGCAAATTATTTGTTATATATTTCACTCCCGAAACAATGGTCATAATCACGGTTATTGCCAAAAGAACATAGCCAATAAGGTTCAGCACAGTGTTTGCCGGCCCTTTAATGGCAAAGTAAAATTCTTCCACCAAAAAGGCATACAAAAAGTAGAAAATAAGAGTAATCATTTGAAAAACGGTTTTAACTTTGCCATAAATATCAGCCGCCAAAACAACATTTTTTGTGGCAGCAATTTGCCTAAACGCGCTGACAATAAACTCTCTTGCCAAAATGATAAACACAGCGATAATGCCAACATAATAAGGATAAATTATGGCATCAATCACCTGTGGATTTGCAATGTTAGGCGTAACAGGGCAAGCAATCAACAAAATAAGCCCCGCCAAAACAAGCACTTTGTCGGCAATAGGGTCAAGAAATTTGCCAAGATTTGTCACCAAATTTCTTTTTCTTGCAATGTTTCCGTCCAAAAAATCAGTGAAACAAGCAATCATAAACACAAGAGTTGCAATCAATTTTCCATAAGGAACAAAACTTGCCAAATAGAAAAAGATGAAAATTGGAATAAGTAAAATTCTGCATAAAGTTATTTTGTTTGGAAGATTCATACACATTCTCCTTTAAAGTTTTCGCCGTCAAAGTCAAAAAATTTAACTTTAACAAATTCGCCCACTTTCACTTTATCATTTTCCACAATTTCAACGCCAAAGTCAACTGTTGGCGAAAGAAATTCGGTGTGTCCAACAAAAACTCCGTTGCTTTCGTCAAAATAATCCACAAGAACCAAAAATTCTTGCCCCATAACCGCCTTTGCTTTCTCTGTGGCGATGTTGTTTTGTATCTTTTGAATTTTTTTCAGCCTGTGCATCTTTTTTCGCTGAGAAATTTGCTTGTCCATAAAATAGCTTGGCGTGTTTTCCTCGCGATAATAAGGGAAAAATCCTGCATAATCAAACTTGCTTTCCGTTAAAAATTCACACAGTTTTTTGTAATCTTTTCTGCTCTCAGAAGGATAACCCACAATAAATGTTGTCCTAAGCGCAATTTTTGGATATTTTGTTTTTAATTTCAAAATAAGTTCTCGCGTTTGTTCTTCCCCAAACTTGCGCCTCATGCTTTTCAAAATTCTGTCGTCAATATGTTGAAGTGGAATGTCAAGATAGTTGCACATTTTTGGCTCATTATAAATGAAATCCAAAAGTTCATCTGTCACCTTTTCGGGATATGCATAATGCAATCTAATCCATTTTATTCCGTCAATTTTACACAATTTTTTGCAAAGTTTAATCAAGGCGTTTTGCCCCAAATCTTCGCCATATCTTGTCACATCTTGTGCCACAACAACAAGTTCTTTAATCCCGTTTTTTGCAAGGTCTTTTGCCTCGTCCACAATTTCGTCTATAGGAAAACTTTTATATCCACCCTTAATTCTTGGAATTGTGCAATAAGAACAAGCATTGCTGCACCCCTCTGCAATTTTCAAATAAGCATAAGAGCCACGATTTGTGAAAATCCTTCCCTTCGCTTCTGTTTTCTTTTGTTTTTTTATTCCAAAAAGACCCTCAATAACATCGCAAATCTGTTCATTTTCTTGTGCAGAAAGATATGCATCAACCTCTGGGATTTGCTTCAACAGTTCCGCTTTGTGCCTCTGCGCCAAGCACCCTGTCACAACAACTTTTTGGATAACTCCCTTTTCTTTCAAAACGCACATCTTAAAAATGTTGTCAAGAGCCTCTTCTTTCGCTGGCGTTATGAAAGCACAGGTGTTAACGATAACAACATCTGCTTCTTCTTCATTTTCAACAATTTGAAAGCCGTCATTTTTAAGCTTGAACAACATTTTTTCAAGGTCAACTCGATTTTTGTCGCACCCAAGCGAAATTGCCGAAACTTTAATTTCATTCACGCTTTTGTTCATTTTTCCCTTCCTTATTACTTTGTTTTATCTTCGTTCAAAGGCTTCACAACACTCTCAAGCTGTTTTTGAAGTTCCGAGAGTGAAAAAGGTATCAATTTCTTTGACCTTTGATTTAAAATGGAGTTTGCAACTGAATTGCAGAGCGCACAAGCAATGCATTTTGAAACATGGTCTCCCGCTTTTGAGAGCGAAGTGGAGGTTTCCCAATTTTCATCCCTTGTCAAGTCTTTTAGTGTATGGTCGCCAACGCTATGAATGTGAAACTCTGAAGATGCTAAGCGCAAAATGTTTTTATCTCGCAAAACAAAACATCTGTTATTTTTAGTCATAAATTTTTCAATTTCAAAAAGCGGATCAACAGCCTTTTTGCAAGTTTCAACAATTGCCTTTTTATCTTCGGGCGAAACTTCCACATTGTCAAGTTGTTCAAGTAAAAAGCTCCACGCCATGTCTGTGTGCAGCCACATTTCATCATAATAAGACAAAACATTTAAACATGGCACCCTTGATTCTCGCGACCAAATTCCGTATGACACAAAGAAAATTTGGTCAAGAAGTTGCTCAATTTGGCTTTTTTCATAGCCAAGCGCCTTACATTTTTCAGCCAACATGTCAAAAACATGGTCAAAAGCAATTTTTCCATAGCAATGCGCAAACAAAGTTACTTGCCTTAAATTTTTGCATGCCTTTTGAAAGTCAATTTTTTTGCCATTTTTGCTGACCAAAGGCAGAAAAAATTGATTTGTCAAATATTCTTGCATTTGAAGTATATTATCCTTATCATGCAACACACGGTTGTAATTGACGGACAAAATGTCAACATCATCTTTAAAAACGCCAAGCCAAGATGAAACCACTTTTGCATTGCCATTTGCAGCTTTATCTGACACAGTTCCATTCCCGCCCAAAATCAAAACAACAGGCCTTTCCACTTTGTATTCTTCCAGATTGATGTCTTGCCAATGGTTTGGTTGATTTAGCACTCGCTTTCCAACGTTAATTTCCGTTTTTCCGGTCACCTAGTCCACCTCGCCAAACAGTTTTTTAAATTCTTCCATAGTGATAAGAACACGTCTGGCTTTTATCCCATCAGCGCTTGTGATATATCCTTCTTCTTCCATTTGGTCAACAATTCTTGCAGCACGAGGATAACCAATGTCAAGTTTTCTTCTAATCATTGTAACAGATGTCTGCCCCATTTCGATGCTCAATTTCAAGGCAAGTGGCAAAAGTTCATCCTTGTTCAAATCTGAAATTGATGTGCCCTTATGCTCGTTTTGGTTGACATTTTGTTGAAACATTAAATTTAGCTTTTTCAACAACTTTTCATATTCTTTTTCAGATATGTAAACCGTCCTTCCTGTGAATGCGTTTGCGCCCGAAATATATCCCGCTTCTTCCATTTGGTCAATGATTTTTGCCGCTCTAGGATAACCGATGCCAAACTTTCTCATTATCATTGTTGCAGATGCCTGCCCCATATCAATGCTCAATTTCAACGCCTCTGGCAAAATTATGTCCATATCTTCGCTAAAAGGCGCAAATGTCCTCTTTTTTACAGCTTTGTTTTCAACTTTTTTAGCATTTTTAACTTTTTTCTTTTCCATTTTAATCAACCTCACCAAAAATTTGTTCAAATTCTTCTCTGCTTATATACACAGTTCTGCCCTTTGGCCCGTCAGCACTTGAAATATATCCAGCAGCTTCCATTTGGTCAATAATTCTAGCCGCACGAGGATAGCCAATGGCAAATCTTCTTCTAATCATCGTTGCGGAAGCTTGCCCGCAATCTATGCTTGCCTTCAAAGCCTGTGGCAAAAGTTCATCCATATCCGTGTTATAGGTTGCGTTGCCATTTCCGTTTCCTTTGTTTGGATTGTCAATTTGCTCTTCAATTTCTTTGTCAAAAATTGGCTTGTTGTTGTCACGAACATAGTCCACAATTTTGTTTGTTTCGTTTGTGGTTACATAGCAGCCTTGAACACGTCTTGGCTCTTGTGCACCAATTGGATAATAAAGCATGTCGCCTTTCCCAAGAAGTTTTTCGGCGCCCACTCTATCCAAAATTGTCATACTGTCCACCGCACTTGTAACAGCAAAAGCAATTCGCGATGGGAAGTTGCTTTTAATAAGCCCGGTGATAACGTCCACAGAAGGCCTTTGTGTTGCAAGAATAAGGTGAATTCCAGCCGCACGCGATTTTTGTGCCAAGCGGCAAACTTTTTCCTCAACCTCCTTTTTGCCCGTCATCATAAGGTCGGCAAGTTCGTCAACAATAATCACAATGAAAGGCATTTTCTTAACCTTCCCCGACACAACATCTGGCGTTTGATTGTATTCATCAATGTTCTTAACCCTCGCCTGCCCCAAAACTTCAAATCTTCTTTCCATTTCGCCCACAGCCCAGCCAAGAGT
>CANRFP010000073.1 GCA_947629895.1 uncultured Clostridia bacterium
TTCTTTTCACCGTTCCCTCACGGTACTATTCGCTATCGGTCACTAGGTCGTATTTAGCCTTACGAGATGGTCCTCGCATATTCACACCGGATTCCACGTGTCCTGTGCTACTCTGGAATTTGACTAAGCTTAGGCAGATTTCGGCTACGGGGCTATTACCCTGTATTGCGCAATTTTCCAAAAAACTTCACCTATCTTTCTAAGTCTATGTTGTCAATCCTAAACCCCAAAAGTATTTCTACTCTTGGTTTGGGCTCATGCAGTTTCGCTCGCCACTACTCCCGCAATCGTTGTTTTACTTTCTTTTCCTCCGCTTACTTAGATGTTTCAGTTCAGCGGGTTCCCCTCATTACGCTATGTATTTACGTAATGATGCCACCGTATTAACAGTGCGTGTTTCCACATTCGGAAATCCACGGGTCGCAGGTTATGTGCACCTCACCGTGGCTTATCGCAGCTTATCACGTCCTTCATCGGCGCCTAGTGCCAAGGCATCCCCTATATGCTCTTTGTAGCTTTATCATTGGATTCTTAGCATTTTCGCGTTTTGTTCTTTCGAACAAATCTCTTATACTCGACTTAAAATTTGAGTATGCAAATATCGTATTACATAAAAACTTAATAATTTTAAAAAGTTTAAACTCGTAATAATATTTGACTTTTAATCTTCTAAAATATGTAGTTGTCAAAGAACTTTGCCTTCACGGTTGAGTCATCAACCTTGCTTGGAGATTTTGTCCCCTCGCTGCGTCAGCATTCGTATTCTAACATAATATGAAAAAGTTTGTCAACAGTTTTTTCAAAAAAAATTTAATTTTTTTAAAAATTTTTTGAGAATTTTTTTTAAGGGGTGGGCGTCCCGCCGTGTGTTCGCAAAATAAGGCATTTTTTGACGAAAAATTTTTTTAAAAAAGTTTGAAAAAAATAAAAAATGTCAAAAATTTTGCCACCTTATATGATGATAATCGCAGGGAAAAGCCAGATAAAATAGACCGCCGCAAGGGCTGCAAACACAAGCATGATAATAAACGTGACAAGCCAGCCGCGGAAAAAACTTCGCCTTGCAAAACTGCCCGCGCCCCAACAGAACATAAACAAAAAACCAAATGGCCCTAAAAAGAGAGATGCCAAAAATCCCAACCACGCCCTGCTTGCACCAACCCCATTAAAAAAGAAGAATAACATATCCTTATTCTTCCCGTTTTTATAGGTTTTATTATAAATAATATATATTACATAAAATACAATATTAAAAAGCGAAAAAAAAGCAGTTTCCCCAAAAGCACATAATTACTTTGCTTCTGTAATCGTTCTTGACGATCGAACTGCTTAGGCAATTTTTAATTGCCACTGTTATTATACATCAAAAGTTTTAAAAGTCAATAAATTTTATAAATTTTTTATATCACTGCGATGATTTTGCAAATTCTTTTCTTTCAAGGCTTGGATTGCTCTGCCGCGATGAGAAGTGCTGTTTTTCTCTTCCATAGTCGTCTGTCCATAGGTTTTTCCAAGTTCGTCAACATAGAAAAGTGCATCATACATAAAGCCTGCTGTGCCGCGTTCTTCTTTTAAAATATGCCCATCAACACGACCAACCGCAGAAAGTTCGCTCCCATCTGGATTTATTTGCACTAAACAACATTCATAATATGCGCTTCTGTCCGCCTTTCCTTCAAGATTTTTCAAAAGTTTTTTGATAGAAGCATCTTTGTTATGGTCGCCGCCATATCTTGCACTGTAAACTCCTGGTTCGCCATTAAGTGCATTCACGCAAAGTCCGCTGTCATCGGCAATCACAGAATATTCTTTGCCCTGCTTTTTCAAAAAATTATGCACTGCAAGTGCCTTTATTTTGGCGTTTTCATAGAAAGTTTTGCCAGTTTCTTCAATCTCTTCGTCAAATCCAACGTCTTTAAGTGACAAAATCTCGTCATTTTTGAATTCTTCTTTAAATTCTTTTATCTTTCCAGCATTGCTTGAAGCAAGAACAAATTTCATATTTTTTCTCCTTTTGCTTATTTTACAATCAAATGAATAAAAAGTCAACAAAAAAACGGATTGAATCCGTCTTTTTTACGCTTGTGGTATTGAACCAAGGATGCCTGCAAACAATCCCATGAACATTGAAACATACACAATCACAAGCACGATTTCAATTGCAAGCATCACAAAGAATGTGATAAGCCAGCCTTTTGTGAATGTCTTTCTTTCGTAAGAACCTGCTGGCCAGCACAACATAAACAAAAGCCCAAAAATTCCCAAAAAGAAAGCACAAACAAAACCGATGCCCGCTTTGCTGGTCCCCTGTGGAGTTGACACAACTTCAGGCTGTTTTTCTTCTTCTGCCATTTCCAACCTCCTTTTTTTCTTTCAGTTTATATAAAAACCCGCAAATTGTCAAATAAAAATGCACTTTTTTATGAAAAATTGTTTTAGAATTAAAAAAATCCACAAATTTATGTGGATTTTCTTATTTGGAGCGGGCGGCGAGAATCGAACTCGTCTCTCAGGCTTGGGAAGCCCGCATTCTACCGATGAACTACGCCCGCGTAGCAAAATGTCAACGGCATTTTGCGAAAATTCCAATTTTTATCAACGCCCCGCTTCGCAAGAGAGTCGCGCAAAATCGCCAAGCGCTGTAGTGAAAGGGCTGCGCCCGCTCTCAAAAACCAGATGGTGCTCTGGTCGCCAGCAAAATGTCCAGCGGAATTTTGCAAAACGAAAAGGGGTTCGTGGGGGAAACGAATTTTAGCGGTTAGATGCTTCGCATCGTGCCCGCGTTAAAATTCTAGTTGCCCCCACTCATTCTTGCATATTCGGCGGCGTCACAATTGGCCCCAAAATTGTGTTCATAGAAAGCGTTGTGATAAGGCTTGACACATATGAAATCAAAATGCGAACTGGCTGGCTGTTTTTGATGTATTCTTTTGGGTCTGGCAATTTTGAAAATTCGATTGAGTCAACTGGGATGTCAATGCTCATTGAAACGGACAACCTCATAAGATTTGCTGGCGTTATGGCAAGGCTTCTTGTGAGCGTCACTTTGACAACTTCTTCAGACACTTTGCGCACGTCAATCAAGTCTTCTGGTTTGATGTTTATCATTGCGTTTGGCTGTGGCATTGACAACTTTTCAAACACAACTTTTTCAAGAAGTGGTTTTACAAGGTGTGGTTTGATAACATTTTCTGGGTTCATATTTTCTCCTTTATCTTTGATAGTTTAGCACAAACTTTGAAAAAAAACAACATTTTTTGTATTGACAAAACAAATTTTTCTGTATAAAATGAAAGCCATGGACAAAAAAGCGATAATTTTCTTGGATTATAATGGAACATTTGACGATGTCGAGGAAGGCAAAGGCGCTATTCTTTTTCACGGGCTTTCAAAATTAAACAGAGTTTTTGACGACAACATTCAAATTGTTGTCATAACTTCTGCACGCACAAACGATTATTCAATCAAAGAAGACCTTATTTGCACGCTTTTGCACTTTCCGAAATTCTTACAAGAAAAATTCACATATTTGATTGAAGAGGATTGTAAATATCTGTCAGAAATAAAAAATTTAAATATCAAAAAGCCAAAAACAATCTCCTATCGCAATGGAACAAAAAAGGACGGAGTTGAAATATGTCTTAAAAGCATCGCCAATCGCGACGCAACACATTGTATTTTTGTTGGTGATGACGAAAAAATTGATTTAAACATGCTTGATGCGGATGTGGGGAATCGCAAGAAAATCATGTTACTTGCAAACAGAAGAGCCCTTTCATATAAAACTCATCCAATATACAAATTGAATTTAAATTGCAAAGATGTTTATGAAGAAATGCAAAACTTCATTCCAGAATCTTGCAATGCTTTTGTTGTAAAAACAACTCCGCAAAGTTATGGGGTTGGCAAGGGTTTTGAAGCGGTTTCAAATTGGATTGAAAAAGAAAAAACTTTTTAATTTTTCTTGACAAAAAACGCAATTTCACATTAAAATTTGTATGAAAAAAGGAAAAATATGCTTAAAGTTTGTGAAAATTGCCCAAGGCACTGTCAATGCGACCGAACAAAAAGCGTTGGATTTTGCGGCGAACAGAAGACAATGCGAATTGCAAAAATAATAAGACATTTCAAGTGGGAAGAACCTTGTCTTTGCCGAGGTGGCGGCACGCTTGCCATATTTTTTTCTGGCTGCAACCTAAAATGCGACTATTGCCAAAACATTGACATATCGCGCGGCGGAGTTGGACAGTTTATCACGCCACAGCAACTTGCAAAACTGCTTGAAGCGGAACAAGAAACTCACTCGTCAATCGACCTTATCACCCCAACACATTTTCTTGACCAACTTGAAGAAACTTTTTCGCTTTTTGACAAAAAAGTTCCAGTGATTTGGAACACAAGCGGCTATGAAAGTGTGGAAAATATTGAAAAAATAGGCAAATTTGCAGATATTTTTCTCACAGATTTGAAATATGCTGACAACAACCTTGCCTTAAAATTTTCTAAGTGCAGCGATTATTTGACTGTCGCGCTACCCGCAATCAAAAAGATGTGCGAAATAGAAACGGACTTTTTTGAAGGCGAAAACCTTAGACAAGGCGTGGTGATAAGGCATCTGGTGCTGCCAGGCTATGTTCAAAATTCGCTTAAAGTGCTGGATTTAATTAAAGAAAACTTCCCAGGCAGAATAGTCAGCATCATGTCGCAATTCACGCCAAACGGACATGGAGAATTGAAGCGAAAACTGCAGCCCATTGAATATAAAACTGTGCTTCTGCATTTGGAGAAGTTGGGGCTGGAAAAGGGATACATTCAAGACTTTG
>CANRFP010000074.1 GCA_947629895.1 uncultured Clostridia bacterium
AAGTGTTAATTGCAACCGACCCCGACCGCGAAGGTGAGGCAATTTCTTGGCATGTTGCATACGTTTTGGGACTTGACCCAAACACAAAATGCCGCATCCAATTTAATGAAATTTCAAAGAAAGCGGTTCTTAAAGCCCTAACAGAGCCAAGAACGATTGACCTCAATTTGGTTAACGCGCAGCAAGCCAGAAGAGTGCTTGACAGAATTGTGGGCTATAAACTTTCACCAATTCTTTCAAAAAAGATTGCGCCAAAACTGTCGGCGGGCAGGGTGCAGTCGGTGGCTTTGAAACTTGTTGTTGACAGAGAAAAAGAAATTGAAAACTTTAAGCCAGAAGAATATTGGAACATAACTGCCATTCACGAAAAGAGTGGAACAACTTTCAAATCGGCACTCACAAGCCACAAAGGCAAAAAGATAAAGGTGGAAAATCGAGAGGCCGTTGACAAAGTTTTGGAGCAAATAAAAGGAAAGGATTTTGTTATCACAAACATCAAAAAAGGAAACACAAAATCCCATGCGCCAGCACCATTCACAACCAGCACGATGCAACAAGATGCTTTAAACAAACTTGGCATGAGCCTTAAAAAAACAACCTCTTCTGCGCAAGAACTCTATGAAGGGGTTGAGGTTGAGGGCGAAGGAAAAATTGCGCTTATAACATATATAAGAACAGACAGCACCAGAGTTTCGGTTGATGCACAAAATGCGTGCAGAGATTTTATTGCACAAAAATTCGGCAAAAACTATGTTCCAGAAAAGCCAAACATCTATGCCACAAAAAAGAACGCACAAGATGCGCACGAGGCGATTAGGCCAATTTCCATGCAAATGACGCCAGAAAAGGTTAAAAATTCGCTGAGCAAAGATAATTATAAGCTGTATAAACTCATTTATGAAAGATTTATGGCAAGCCAAATGAGCGAGGCGCTTTACTCAAATGTGAACGTGACAATTTCTGCGGGCGACTACGAATTTAAAACAACAGGAAGAACGCAGGAATTTGCGGGCTTCACTGCGGTTTATAAAGAATATACAGACGAAGAAAAGCAAGATGTTTCAAAACTTCCAAAACTTGATGAAAACGAGGTTTTGGCGGTTAAGGAAATTAAGGAAGAACAAAAATTCACCAAACCACCAGCAAGATACACTGAGGCAAGTTTGGTTAAGGCCATGGAAGAAAAGGGGATTGGCAGACCTGCAACATATGCGGCAACAATCACCATTTTGACTGCAAGAAACTATTGCACAAAGGACGGAAAAGCGCTTGTTCCAACCGAACTTGGAAAGAATATTTGTGATTATCTTGACAAATTTTTCAAGCAGGTTATAAATGTGAAATTTACTGCTTATATGGAAAACCGCCTTGATGAAATTGCTGAAAACAAAGACGAGTGGCACAGCGTGGTTGACAGTTTTTGGCATGGCTTTAAGGATTTGATTAAAAATGCGGAGGGAAGCAGCATCACAATGAAGCCTCAGCCTGTGGAAACAGACGTGGTTTGTGACAAATGCGGCCACAAAATGGTTATTCGCGAAGGGAAATATGGCAAATTTTTGGGATGCTCAAATTTTCCAAAGTGCCATAATGTTATGCCTATGCCAAGCGAAGAAAAGAAACCTGTTGCAGTTTGTCCTCAGTGCGGGAAAAATGTTTTTGCATTAAAAACCAAGCATGGCAAAACATTTTATGCTTGTGAGGATAGGCAGGGCTGCAATTTCATGAGTTGGGACATTCCAACAGGTGAAAAATGCCCAAAATGTGGCAAATTTTTGGTTAGGCATGGCAAAACAGTTAAATGTTCTGCCTGCGATTTTGTGCAATAAAAACTTCCTCATATTGTTGCAAAAAAACTTCCACTTTTAAGCACATTTTAAAGAAAATTGCATGAAAATTTTAAATAAACGGCCTATGGCTGTTTTATTTTTATAAAGTTTTATAAATTGTTTGACAAATTGCCGTAAAAAGGGTTAAAATCTATGTGTGGGATTAGGAGGCTTTTCGTCATAGGCCTTTTGCCCAAAATTTAGGAGGGAGAATGAGAAGTTTACTTTTAGACGTCTCTCCTGCAATCGTATCTGTGATAGCAATAGTGCTGTTCATTGTTGGGCTTGCTCTGGGAATTGTTGCTTTTAAAATTTACAGCAGTAAAAAGTTAGAAAAAAATAAGTCTAATGCTCTGAAAATTATCGAAGATGCGTATGCAGAAGCAAAGACGATTAAAAAAGAAGCGGTTATTGAAAGCAAAGAACAATCGCAAAAAGTTAAGGATGAAATTGAACAAGAAGTCAAAGAAAGACGCGCCGAAATAACCAAGTTGGAAGAGCGTTTAAATCAACGAGAAGAGTTTATTGAGAAAAAAGAACTTGCTGTTGATAAACGAAGCGAACAACTTGAAGAGGACAAGAAAAATTTAACCGAATTGAAAGAAGGGCTTGAAAAGGCAAAGGCAGAGCAAGAGGAAGTTAAAGCCAAAATTTTGGACGAACTTGAAAGGGTGGCAAAACTTTCCAAGCAAGAAGCAAAAGATATGCTTGTTGCCAACATGAGAAACGATGCTCAAAAAGAGGCTGCTGTCATTGTTAAAAAGATTGAAGACGACGCCCGAGAGGAAGGTGAGAAAAAGGCCAAAGAAATCATTGGGCAAGCAATTCAAAGATGTGCAACCGAAACAGCAAGCGAGATGACTGTCAGCGTTGTGTCTCTTCCAAATGACGAAATGAAAGGAAGAATTATCGGGCGTGAAGGCAGAAACATTCGTGCCATTGAGGCTGCAACAGGCGTTGAACTCATTGTTGATGACACGCCAGAAACAATCACAATTTCTGGTTTTGACCCAATCAGAAGAGAGGTTGCAAGGCTTTCGCTTGAAAAGCTTATTTCAGACGGAAGGATTCACCCAACAAGAATTGAAGAAATTGTTGAAAAAATGCAAAAAGATGTTGACAAAACCATCAAGCAAGCAGGTGACGATGCTTGCAATGAGGTTGGAATTTTCAACTTAAATCCAGAACTTGTAAAAACGCTTGGCAGGCTTAAATACAGAACAAGTTATGGGCAAAATGTGCTAAAACATTCCATTGAATGTTCAATTATTGCTGGGCTTTTGGCAAGCGAACTTGGCGCAAATGTGAAAATTGCAAAGCGCGGCGGCTTGCTTCATGACATAGGCAAGGCTTTGGACCATGAACTTGAAGGAACACACGTTCAAATTGGTGTTGACCTTGCAAGGAAATATGGCGAAACCGAGGCAGTTGTGCATTGCATTGAGGCACACCATTTCAATGTGGAGTTTAAATCTCTTGAAGCAGTGCTTGTTCAAGTTGCCGATGCAATTTCAAGTTCAAGGCCGGGCGCAAGAAGAGACAGTTTTGAAAACTATATCAAGCGTTTGCAACAACTTGAAGAAATTGCAAATGGATTCGAAGGCGTTGATAAGTCTTATGCTGTTCAGGCGGGAAGAGAAGTAAGAATTATTGTTAAGCCAGAGCAAATTTCTGACAGCCAAGCAATGTTTATGGCAAAAGAAATTGCAGCAAAGATTGAAAACGAAATGCAATATCCTGGGCAGATTAAGGTGAACGTTATTCGAGAAAGCCGCTACACTGAAACTGCAAAATAAACAAAAAGTTTTTCAGTTCATAAAAAATAAGGGGGGGACGTATGGAAGAAAAAGAGAAAAAAGAAAAGAAAAAAAGAGAGCCACGAACTTGGTCAACAACAAAGGTGCTTGATTGTGTTGCATATTTTGCAATTATTTTCATTGCAATCGCCTTGATTTTTCAGTTGGCTTTTAGAAACAATGTGCCAAATGTTGCAAAAGCATTTGAAACAATCGGCGAGTGCTTGGCGTTTATTGTGTGCATTTTGCTTGGGTTCTATTGGACAATGCGCAAACGCGGCGCAGGCTGGAACAAACGCAACCTTTGGTGGCTTATCTGCTGGATTGTGGCAACAGTTGTGATTATTGTGATTTATATTTGCAATATTGTTGTGGTATAATCATTTGAGGCGAACATGAACAAAATCCCTTATATTGTTTCTGCAATAACTATAACACTTGCGGGGCTTTTCGCTATTTTAAATCGTTTTTGGACAGGCTTCGTTTATTTTGTGTTGGCATTGCTTGTGGCACTGTCACTCTTTTGGGCTGGCTGGCTTTTGTTTAAGTATTGGACGGACTATCGCGAAGAACTTAAAGAGGATTACAAAATTTGGATTGCCAACAAAATCAACACAACCGAAGTGACAGCCGAGATTATTGAGCAAAATGAAAAGGTTTACAAAAAGCAATTTTCCAAACATATGCTTAAACATAAATTGGTTAAATGGGCTCAAATTGCAATTTGTTTTGCTCTTGCGGCATCGTTCTTGACGGGATTGCTTATGTATTAAATCGCAAAGCCTTTTTAAATTGGGGCTTATTTACAAAAGAAAAAAAATTGGGCTAGGAAAAAGCCTGAGGTTGCACTGCCAAAAAAGGGCGGGCAAGCTGTTTGAAATTTTGTTTATATTGTAAAAAAAGGAGATTTTATGGAAGAACCATTGTTTAGAGGCACCACAATTTGTGCGGTTAAAAGAAATGGAAAAATTGCTGTTGCGGGAGATGGACAAGTCACCATGTCAAACAGCATTATATTCAAAAACAACGCAAAAAAGGTTAGAAGAATATACAACAACAGCGTTGTTATTGGTTTTGCTGGCTCTGTTGCCGATGCATTCAGTTTGAGCGAAAGATTTGAGGCTATGCTCAACAAA
>CANRFP010000075.1 GCA_947629895.1 uncultured Clostridia bacterium
AAGAAAATTTTTGAGAACTTTTTGAAAAAGCACGAGCTTGACAAATATGGAATTCATTTTCACGGACTTCGCCACACATATTCAAATATGTTGTTTGAGAGTGGCCAAAATCCAAAAGTTATTCAAGGCTTGCTTGGACACAAATCCGTCAAAACAACAATCACAACTTATAATTCAGTTGACAAAACTTATTTCCAAAAGGCGGTAGATGTGCTGAATAATGAATTTAAGCCAGAAACTTTAAAGCAAAACATTGAGAAAGAAAAACAAGAAAAAGAAGTTAGCAATTTGAGTTTGGAAGAACTTGACATTTTGCTTGAAACTCTACGCAAACAGAAAGAAGAAAAACAAATTGAAGAAGAAAACGAACGTAAGAAAAAGCGAAAAGAAAAAGATTTTGAAATGTAAAAAATATTGCTTTAATTCTAAATTATTTCTTCATAATTTGCATTTTTTTTGCAAAAATGGCAAAAATATTTTAAAAACTATTGACTTTTTTTGTTAAAATTATATATAATACTAATGTGAGGTGAAATATGTTATTTAATTTTTCTTTTAAGAATTTTAAATCTTATGCTGATCTATGTGATTTTACAATGTTGGCTAATAGTGACAAAACATATGATGACAAACTTTTCTCTAACGGCAAAGATAAAGTTTCAAGAGTAAAAATTATTTATGGTGCTAACGCATCTGGAAAAACATCTTTTATGAACGCAATAGATTTTGTCAAAATTTTTGCTATGATGTCAAATACTTTGGTGGAAAACACTAGAATAGGAATTACTCCTTTTAAATTTAGAGATAACTTTTCTCAAACCCCATCAGAGTTTTCTATTACTTTTGTAAAAAATAACTTGAAGTATAATTATTGTTTTAGTTGCAACTTTGAAAAGGTAATTAATGAAAAGCTGGACATTTATTATTCTGCCAAACCTACTAATATTTTTACTAGGAGCAATACTGTCGATTATAAGTTTAATACAGATACAAAGATATTAAACGAAATAAAAACTAAAAACACAAAAAACAAATTGTTCTTGATTACCGCAGCGACATGGAATTATGAAAAGGTTAAGCCTGTTGTTGATTATATTTTATCTGACTTAGTTGTACTTTATGATCCAAACGAAGTAACAAAATATAATCTTAATTACCTTTCGCAAAACGGAGATTTAGAGGACTATAAAAATTTTTGTTTAAAGTTTCTTAACAATGCAGATTTCAGTATTAGTGATTTCGAAATCAACACAAAGAAACTGAAAGAATTTGGTAAACAGGTAGAGTTAATGTCAAATATCTTTACTATTCTTTCAAACGACAAAGATCCAGACAATATTAGAAAATTAGAGAATACCGATGTCTATAATATAGTCACAACACATAATATTAAAAATAATAATAAAAACGATCTTTACCGACTGCAGTTGATAGAAGAGTCAATGGGAACACAAGAAATGTTTTATTTGGCGCCTGTTTTATATTATGTTTTTAAAGAGGGGAAAACTTTGTTTCTGGATGAAATTGATCGAAGCTTGCATCCTTTGCTGGTTGAATATATAATAAAAATGTTTTATGATTCTGAAATAAACAAAAACAATGCTCAATTGATTTGCAATACACATGACACAAATCTTTTAAATTTAGACTTGTTTAGAAGAGATGAGATTTGGTTTACAGAGAGGAACAATGAAACAGGCACAACTGAAATGTACGCATTGTCGGATTTCTCTCCTCGAAAAAATGAAAATATTGAGCGAGCTTATTTGTTAGGAAGGTTTGGTGCCATTCCTTTTATAAAGGAGGGATGATGACGAGAAATTCAAAAGACAAATTCCCTAAGCAAAGGAAGCCTATAATAGTTTTAGTTTGCGAGGGAAGGAACCAAACCGAGACGTTGTACTTTAGGCATTTTAATAAAAGGACAAATCCTTTTAATATGAAAATTTATTCTTCAGAAGCAACGGACCCTGCAAGTATAGCAAAAAAAGCAAGAAGAATTTGCGAGGATTTGCAGTTAGATAATTCATTGGGAGATCGAATTTTCTGTCTTGTAGATTTAGATTTGTCTCAATCGCAATATGAAAAGATATTGCTAGAGAAGCAAAAAAATAACAACAAAAAATGTAAAATAGATTTTGTTGTGTCTAATCCTTGTTTTGAGGTTTGGTTATTATATTATTTTACTCAATATCCAAAAGTAGAAAATTCTTCGCAAAAAGTAAAGGCGCAACTAAAAAATGAATATGTTCCTCAATATACAGAAAGCTATGACATAATAAAAGAATGTAACTTGGAAAATAGTTATGCTACAGCGATAAATCACGCAGATTTGAGACAAATGAATTATGATAAAGAGCATGATTCCATTTTAGATTTAAACCCATATACCGAAGTTTTAGATCTAGTGGCATTTTTAACAACCCCAATAGACAATGTGCAAAATTTTGATGAATAAAAAATTGACAGCAATTGACAGCAAATGTAGCAGTTTTAGGCAGTTTTATATAAATTTAGACCGAAAGTTGCAAACGCGATTTTCGGTCTATTTTTTTTGCTATTTTTCTTCCAAAAAACATTTGATGTCAAAAAATGGTATAAATGATGTCAAAAAAGTAGTTATATTATGATAACAAAAAGCCCGATAAAATCGGGCTTTTACTGGTTGGCTTGAGTGGACTCGAACCACCGACCCCCACCTTATCAGGGTGGTGCTCTAACCGACTGAGCTACAAGCCATCATATTAAATTGTCATGTTTTAGCGACTTTAACATCTGTCGATTTTCGGTTAAATTTTCCTTATATTTGCAAGTCGAAGAAGCAGTGTGCAAATGGCGTTCGCTGCGCTCGGCTAAACCCAAAACAAGCAAGCATTCGTGGGTTGGCGTTCGCTGCGCTCGGCTACACGGTGGTGCGGTGTCAAAAGCCAACATATTTTACGACTTTGACATCTGTCGTCTTTTTGCATTATATTTGCAGGGCAGGCACGGTGGCGGGCTAACAAGTTAATGCTTTTCTATTATAACTATAAAAAGGGTTGGTGTCAAGCGTTTTGCAACAAATTTTTATAATTTATTTCAACATTTTTTAAAAATTATTCGACAAATTTCGCGAAAAAATTTGACAAATGATTTTCGATTGATTTACAATTGGAGTGTGAGGTGAAAAAATGAATCTTGACATAAATTGGGCAGGAATTTGGGACACCATCGTTAATTTCTTTGTGAAAAACGGGTGGAATATTGCAATTTTCTTTGCGATTTTGGTTGTTGGCATAATTGTCATCAAAATCATCATGGTTGCCACGCGCAAGATTTTATCCAAAACAAAAATGGAGAAGATTGCGCAGCAATTTATTTGCACAATTCTAAAATTTGTGTTGTGGCTTGTGCTGATTTTGTTGTTGTTATCGCAAATTGGTGTGGAAATCACGGGAATTTTGACAGCGTGCAGCGCGGTTATATTGGCTGTTGGTATGGCTTTGCAGAACGCGATTGCAAACGTTGCAAACGGCATCATAATCATTTCCAGCCATATGTTTAAAAAGGGCGACTACATTGTGGTTGGTGGAGTTGAAGGGAAAATCACTGACATCAACTTTATGTTTACAACACTTATCACAAACGACAACAAGAAAATCACATTGCCAAACGCTTCGATTGTAAACAGCGAAGTGACAAATCTTGGCGCATATCCAGTGAGAAGAATTGATTTGACATTCTGCGTTGCATATGAAAGCGATGTTGAACTTGTGAAAAAGGTTGTCACAGATGTGATGAAGGCTGACGGACGCGTGCTTTTAGACCCAGCGCCATTCTGCAGGCTTAAGGTTTTAAACGGAAGCAGCATTGATTTCTTTGCAAACTGCTGGTGCGACAACGGAGACTATTGGGATGTTTATTATGATTTGATGGAAAACATCTACAACGAATTTAAACGTCACAACATCTCAATCCCTTACAATCAACTTGAAGTGCGTGAACGTAAAGACAATGTTAAGATGCCAGTGATAAACAAAAAACTTGTTCGCGTTGAAAAAGAACGCCCAGTTGAACCAGAAAACGAACTTGAACAACTCAAAGACAAACTTTTTGGCAAGGGCAAAAAGAAAGATAAGGCCGAAAAAGATAAGAAAAAAGCAGAAAAGGCTGAGAAGAAAGCCGAAAACAAAGAAAAAGACAAGAAAAAAGTGGACAAGGCTGAAAAGAAAGCCGAAAAGAAAACAAAGAAAGATAAGAAATAAAAAAAGTGCCGTATGGCACTTTTTTTATGGGATAAAGTTGATTTTGTCATCCTATTTCCGTCATCCTGAGTGCAACGAAACATCTCAAAAGATTCTTCACTCCGTTCAGAATGACGACTCGGCAAAACCTGCATTTTTGCTTGTTTTTGCCACTACATGGCAAAAAGCGGCGCTTTTACATTTGGTTTTGCCTCTTCCTCGCGCCAAACGAAAAC
>CANRFP010000076.1 GCA_947629895.1 uncultured Clostridia bacterium
GCTTTTCTGCGCCAACGCGATCAAGAATTGTCATTGAATCAACCGCACTTGTCACGGCAAATGTTATTCTTGAAGGGAAGTTTGCCTTAATAAGCCCCGTGATAACATCTGTTGAAGGTCTTTGAGTTGCCAAAATCAAATGAATTCCAGCGGCACGAGATTTTTGTGCCAAACGACAAACCTTTTCTTCAACATCTTTCTTTCCGGTCATCATAAGGTCGGCAAGCTCGTCGACAATAATGACAATAAAAGGCATTTTCTTAACCTTTCCAGATTGAACATCAGGTGTTTGATTATATTCGTCTATATTCTTAACTCGTGCCATTCCCAAAAGTTCAAAACGCCTTTCCATTTCAGAAACCGCCCAAGCCAAAGTGTTAATAGCCTTTTGAGTGTCGCACACAATTTTTGGCATGATAAGGTGTGGAAGCGCTTCATAAGATGAAAATTCCACGCGTTTAGGGTCAATCAAAATAATCTTCACTTCCTCTGGGGAAGCTTTGTATATGATTGAAAGAATGATAGAGTTTAGGCACACACTTTTTCCCGAGCCCGTTGAACCTGCAACCAAAAGGTGTGTAAGTTTTTGCATATTGCCGCAAATTGTCTGCCCCGTTATGTCCTTTCCAATGGCAAAAGTAAGAGGTGAAGGATTTTGAGTGAACTCTTTTGAAATCAACACATCTTTAAGGCTTATTGTTGCAATTGAAGAGTTTGGCACTTCAATTCCAACAACGCTTTTGCCCGGAACGGGCGCTTCAATTCTTATTGAGCCCTCTGCCGCCAAATACAGCGCAATATCATCCGCACGGTTTTTGATTTTTGAAACAGAAATCCCCTGTGGCATTTCAAGTTCATATCTTGTAACAGCCGGGCCAACAATAACACCCTGAACCTTTGCTGGAACGCCAAAAGTTCCAAGTGTATCTTCCAAAAGCACGCGTTTTTGTTCAACATCTCTGTTCAGCGTTGACAAATCCACGCTTTGCGTTGTGATAAATTCAATTGGAGGCTTCTCATAAACATATGGCTCTTGTTCCTCAGACTCTTCTTCTGGCTCAATTTTCATCTGTTCACGCATTTGAGAGCCGTTTCGAGCAGATATTGAATTCATATTCCTTACAAATTCATTTCTTGCATCACGGTCCTCAAAACTGTTTGCAGAGTGGTTGTTTCTTTCAAAATTGTCATTCACACTTTGCCTAAACGCATCTCTTGCGCCGTCTCGTGAAAAATCACGCAGTCCACGCTCTCTTGAAAAATCTCTGTCAAAGTTTCTTGGCTCATTCGCAGAATTTTCTGTTTCTTCTTCATTCTCGTTTTCTTCTTCGCGTGAAAAACTATCGCGAGAGAAATCTTCGCGGGAGAAGTTTCCGCCATTGTCGCGTTCTGGAAGGTTGTCAAGAGGATTTTGTGGCACTTTGTCTACATCTTTAACATCATAAATCTCTGGATTTTCCTCTTTTTCCTCTTGAATGGCCTCTTTCAAAATGCTGTCAGCAACATCCACCAATTCCTCAGCCTTAACCTCAGGAAGTGGCCGCCTAATAACGGGCTGAGTGTCCATTTTAAACTCGTCCTCATGATAAATAGGCTCTGGGTCTTTAAGCGCAGAAACATTTTCTTGCACCTCAGCGCTTTGAGGTGGTTCTTTTCTTATGTCCTTAAAATATTCATCCAAATTTATTTTTGGAGGTGTCAAAATTTGTTCTCGCAAAGATTTTGGCTTTTCTGGCTCTTGCTCCGCCACTTGCTGCGATGGTTGCTTCAATTCTTGTGGCTTATTTTCAAATTCGTAGGCATAATTTCTCTTTCTATCAAGCCCCAAAATTTGTTTTGCGGTGCGAGGCTTTTCTGGCTCAATTTGTGGTTGCTCTTGTTTTTCTTCTTCCTTCAAATTTCCAGACAAAACAACATTTTGTGATTGCCTTGCTTGCTCTTGAACGCGCGCAAAAGTTTGAGGCTCTTTTTGCTTTTTTTGCTCCTTAATTTGAAGCGAAATAGGCTCGTCCTCTTTTTTCTCTTTCTTCAAGAAATTCAAGCTGTCCAAAAGCAGAGCCACGCAAATGATAAGCCCCAAGCAGCAAATAATATATGCCCCATAAACACTTGCCGCATAAAGCAAAATGGTTGTGAAAAAGCCAATCACAATGCCACCCGCGGTCCACTTATTCAAATAGTTTTTTGCCAAATAGTCGCCAAAAGCCACATTTTTTCCGTTTCCAACAATGGCAAGTTGCAAAATGCAGAGTGCAAAAAAGATTGCAAGGCACAAACAAATGGTGTATTTGGCCGACATAACATATTTTCGATTGTTCACAAGGGCAAGTCCAATCACGAACATAGCAATGCAAAGCGGAAATCCAAAAACGCCAAAAAGTCCAAGCGCAAAAGTTTGAAAAAATCCCACAATGCCCGTTAAAAAGAAGAACAAAATTGATGCCGCAACAATCAAAGAAAAGCCAACAATCTTTTTGACGTTGTGTTTTTTGTTTGTTTTCTTATTAGAACTCAATTTATAAACAGCCATTCAAAAGCCCCCATAAGCCATGTATAATAACACACTTTAATGATAACACAAAATGATAAAATTGACAAACATATTTGGGGCAAAAAAAACTATTTTTTAAGATAAATTGTCACTAACGGTTGTTAAAACAAAGCCTTGCGCCTTCAAAGTCTTAATAATTCTGTCCAAAGCGTTTTTGGTTGCCTCAGTTGGATGCATAAGCACAAAGTCCCCACCCTTACAGTTTTTCACCGCTCTTTGATAGATAATTTCGCTGTCTTTGTCGCGCCAATCAATGGTGTCGCGCCCTTCCGTCCACATAATGGTTTTGTAGCCAAGTTCGTTTGCAATTTCCACCGTTTTTTGATTGTAAGAGCCACTTGGTGGGGCAAACAAATTCATATCAACCCCAATTAAGCCCTTAACAAGCTTGTGAGTATTTTCAATTTCTTCGCGATTTTTCTCGGCGGAAAGTTTGCCTTGCTCCTTGTGATAATAGCCATGATTTGCAATTTCATGCCCCGCTTTGTAAATCTTTTCAAGCATGTCACTCTCTTGAACAGCCCAAGTTCCGCCCACAAAAAAAGTGGTTGTCACCTCATTTTCCGCTAGAATTTCCAACATTTCATCAAGAAATTCAGTGCCCCAATAAACATTAATCATCAAAGAAACTTTGTTTGAATTTTCGTTTCCACTGTAATACACTCCGTTGTAAATTTTTGAAGTTGAAACAGCATTCACCCCAAAAACAGCAAAACATGAAACAAAAATCAACATAAGCACAATGGCCAAATTAACCAAAGTGTGCCTGCCATTAAAGGTCCAAAAAATATTTTTCATAAAACAAACATATGCTTGTCCATTCCCAAAAATGCACAAAAATGTTTTCCAATTTTGTTTAGGGCTTTGCCCGGCATGCAAAATTGGAAATTCACTCTTGCCGCAGCAAAATGCACAGCGTGATTTTGCAAGGTGCTTTATTGGGGCCCCTAAAAGTGCTTGCCACTTTTGGGGAAAAGGAGCAACCAAACATCAAGGCGATGCTTCTTGGCACTTCGTGACAAGAACAAGCAGTATGTGCAGGTTGCGACGCGGCTTGCGGGGAAAACGAATTTTAGCGGTTAAAAAACACAGCAAGTTGCTGTGTTTTTGTGTCCGCGTTAAGAAATTCTAGTTGTTCCCGCAATAAGAGCGAAAACAAGCATCAAAGCGATGCTTTTGTCCGCAGGACAAAACGAGCCCTCAGCGCAGTTTTCGCATCAATATAGCCAATAGAAGATTTTTAACACTTTCTTTCCGTTAGGTGTCACCCAGAAATTGCTGTTATTTGTGTCACCAATGTAGGTTTCGTTGCAATAAGAGTTTGTTTCTTTAACATCATCACCATTAACAAGCACATCAATCGTGTTCTCGCTCTCACTGAAACATTGGTCAATGGTTGTGCCATTTTGTCCAAATCCAACAAGTGCTGCAACCGTGTTCACATCTGTTCCAGAAATTGTTTCTTGAGGAGACACCTTGTTGTCCGCACCGGCAACATTAACATCTCCCTGATTTGAGCAGCCCACAAAACTGCAAGCATCTGCAAAGCCTGCAAATCCTGCAATGTTTCTTCTCACCTTATATGCCCCAGCATCATCTTGTGTTGTAATTTCTTTTCCATAAATATCATAATGCTTAGTTTCGCTTAATGTCACATCAACACTCAAGTTGCTTATATTTCTGAAAGTTGAATTTTTTGCGCTTCCAACAACTGTTCCAACATTGCCATAGCCCGCAATCTCGTTTCCGTTAAAGA
>CANRFP010000077.1 GCA_947629895.1 uncultured Clostridia bacterium
GATCAAGCCACTTTTTTGTTCCCCACCTTAAACGAGCAACGCGAGTATAAGTAAACTTGTTGGTGATTTTGCCACTCAAGCCAACCAAGTATAAATGGCATCTCGCCATTTATTTTTTTATTTATCCCCCCCACCTTATGCAAAACTCCGTTTTGCCAAATGCTTCACATTTGCAGGGTGCCCATCCTTAACGCACTTCGCTTCGCTCTCAAAGGTGGGGGTCGGAGACCAAAGTCCACTCAAGCCAACCAAGTGAAGTGGCAATCAAGCCACTTTTTTTGTTCCCCACCTTAAACGAGCAACGCGAGTATAAGTAAATTTGTTGATGATTTTGCCACTCAAGCCAAACTGAAAAAAGTGCCTAAAAATAGGCACTTTTTTTAAAGATGTTTGCTTAATTTAACAGATTATGCGACAAGTTCAATTTTCAAAACGGAACCAGCGGAAGCAAAGGCTTGCGCTTTTCCCACTGCACGAATTCTTGGAACAGTTCCGTTTCCTTCACCATCATCTTGTGGATTGAATGTGAGTTTGATTTGACCTAGTGAAAATTCAATCACCTCTGCATTTTCTGCTTCTTCCTTGCTTGGAATAGTAATTTCACGGCTCTCATTGCCGATGGAGATTTTGAATTTCTTTCCAACGGCACTTTTTCTATAACCATCAATCTCATCTGTTGTCATAAAACCAAAATTATATTCAACTTCTTGGTCTTTGAAAACATATTGCAATTCGCTGCCAGTGCCTGAAAGATAGAGAGTTCCCAAATTTGAATTTTGGCCGCCGCAATAAGGTCCAACAGTTTCAAAATCATATTCACAATTCAAAGGAAGTTTCACAAAGTCTGCATCCATTGCATCTTGAAAATCTTGCCAAACAATTTTAAAAAGTTCAAAATAGTGACTGTCTTTATCCTCAAACAATTTTGTTTCATTTGCGAAATTCACTGCAATATTTTTGAAAACAATTGTATAGTTTTTTGTTGTGTCTTGTGCTTCTGTGGTCACTTCAATATTTTCAGGTGTAAGTGTGACGTCGGAAAGACGAATGCCATTAAAATAAACAGCAAAATGATTATATTGATTTTCGCTCACTTTTTGAGCGATGTATCCTGGTGGGGTATCCTCCGATGCATCAAGTTTCAAGTTCACTGTATGCTCTTTAATCAAAACAGCCAATGTTTCAATTTTGGTGTCGTTTGTGGAAACAATTTTCAAAGGCAATCCCCAATGGTCGCCGTTTTGATAATACAAAAAGCCTGTCCTCAAATCATTGTCAGTGCCAAACTTTGCTTCTTCAAAATTATTTTTTCTCAAAATGAAATCAACTTTGATGTCATCCACAAGTTCATAAGTGACCGTGTTTTTGAGAATTGTCTTGCCATTGCTTGTAACGGTGTTATATGTCCAGTCAGACGCTCCTTCAAAGTTATCACCTTGAAATAGCACAGCCCCCTTAAACATACTCAAAGCATTTTTGTTCCACAAAGTGATTTTTATTGTCGAGCCATAGTCAAGTGCTTGGCTTGGCAGCAATATAGAGTCGCCGTCCTGCTCATCGCTCAAAATGGCGCTAAACTCTTCATAGGACAAATCGCCTGTGGAAACGCCATTTATTTCCAAATTTATCATCAAGTTTGCTTTGTCTGCATCTGTCAGCGTATATTCGCCATCTCCATCGCCGATAGGCTCAATTGAAAGAGTTTTTGTCTCAATTCTTGCCTTGCCTTCAAGTGTGATTGTGATTTCTTGAGGCTCTTGAAGTGTCACACAATAAGTTTTTTTGTTCATGTTTTGGTCAAAATTTTCAAGTTCAAAGGCAGACACAGCCACATCTTGCCCAGCATTGTTTAAAAAATGAACAGTCAAAGTGGTTGCGTCATAATCATATCTTTCCATGAAATAAAAATAAAAGGTTTTGTCGTCATTTGTGATATGCCCTGAACTAGTGGCAATGTTTTCAATGCCAGCCGCTTCCATATCTTCTTGACTTGGAATGTGATATTCGTATTCTTTATCGCCACAACACGCAGTAAGCAGAATTCCACCAGTAAGCATAAATACAAAAACTGCCAAAATGCTGAAAAGTTTTTTCATAAGCCCCTCCCATATGTTTATAATATACCAGATTTTTACTTTTTTGCCAAATGTTTTAGCAATTTTTCACCGCATATTACACATTCACAAACTTTTCTTTTGTCACCTTTTTAACGCAAAATTACTCACTTTTTCTGCTTTAATTATATATTTTTAGTCATATCAATGAATCTGGTGTGGTAGCCGTTTCTTTCGTAAAAATCGATGGCGTGGTTGTTGTATCCAAACACGCCAATGATGATATTTTTGCAGCCTTGTTTTTGCAAATGCTTTCCCATGGCGTTCAAAAGTTGTTTGCCATATCCCTTTGCCCTGCAATTTTTTGAAACAATAAGTTCGGTTATTTCGCCTCTTTTAGGCGTGTGAAATCCACATTCAAACACCTCTTCGCAAATCAGCCCAACAACAAGCCCGACAATTTTTCCGTTCTCTTCAAACAAAAGCATTTTCCCATTATGTTCTTTAATTTCTTTCAATGTTTTTTCAAAATACTCTTCGCGATAATTTGGCGTTAAAATATTAAAACCTTCCTTGTCAATGCTTGCAATATATTCTTGCAACTCCACAAAAAGGTCTTTAATTTCTTCGTCATGACAATCAACATATTCAACAATCATCCTGCCACCTCTGCTTTAATTATAGCATAAATTATAAAAATAACCTTAAATTTTGGAAAGTTTTTATTAACAGCAGTCTATTGTTTTAAAAAATCTGGGTCATATTTCATGCCAGCCCCAATATGCCCATATGGTCGTGACACAAAGCCAAATTTTTGATAAAATTTTTCCTTGTTGTATGACGCCCCAAGATAAAGATATGTATCGTCATCTTCAATGGTTTTATACCAATCCACGATTCTATTCATCAGCATAGCACCAATCCCTTGCCCCTGAAAGTTGTTGTGAACTACTACATCATAAACTGTATAATAACAGCCATCTCCAACAACGCGTGCCATGCCAACAATTTTATCTTTCAAATAAACAGACACTGCAAAAATGCTGTTTTGCCTGTTTTGGTCAATTTTTTGACTGTCTCTATGTCCCCAACCAACCGAATTGAACAATTCGTTAAATTCTTTATTGCTTGGAAAATTTTTCGTAATTTTAAATTCCATTTTATTCCTCCAACTTCATTATAGCATAAATTATAAAAATCGTCTATTGAAATTTGCATAGTTTAGAAAGAAAAAAATGACAAAAAATAAGGCGACAAAATGCCGCCTTGCGTTGCTAAAGTGATAAATTTTCACTTGCGGTCTAAACCTTTCAAAAACTATCTTAAAACTTTATTATCTTTCGCGTTCATGATTATTCATATCATTTACAACATCTCGTGGATTTTCGCCAGCCTTTATGCGCGCAGATAATGCTCGTGCATAAGCCTGAAGTTCTTTTTCATCTTTCCTTTCTTTTGCAACCTGTTCAATGTTTTTATCATAATTGCCAGCAGCAAAATGTGCGTCTGCAATTCTTTTAGCCTCCGCAGGTTTAACTCTTCCGTCGCCAATAAAAAGTCCAAGCGCCAGTGCAATGACTGTCAGCGGATAGACAATCCCCGTGGCGGTGTTTCCAAGTTGACCAAGATTTGAATTGCCAATAAAAATTTGGTCAACAAGATTGTAAAGTGCTTGAATGATAAGCGAAAGCACGCAAGGAATTGAAAACATTTTCAAAAGTTTTCCAACTTTTTCAATTCCCAAAAATTTGTTGTCAGTGTTTTGTTTTTCCATATTTTTCTCCTTTTTGCTGCACAAAAAAACAGCAGCCATACAATCACGCCTGCTGTTTCTGAGTGTTTATACGCAAATCGGATTTGTGAACATACTGATTATATCACAAAACTTTAAAAATTGTGCCAAAAATTTTCGTGTTTTTAAAAAATTTTTTCTAAAATCCTTCCCTTCTCCCTGCGAGAGTTTGATATTGACAAAAAGGGAAATCTGTGATAAAATTTTAATATGAAAAACCCAAAAAAAACAAATCCCCCAATAAAAGAAGAGCCAAAGCCAAAAAAAGACGCAAAACCTGCGGCAGAAAAAGAAGTTGTTGACTTTGATTTTCTTGTTGGAGAGATTAAAAAAGGGGTTAAAAATGGCGCTGAGTTGTTTTTTATAAATAAAAATTTAAAAAAGAAAGACATTGACACAATTCTTAAAAACGCAACCCCAGAAGAAATCAGAAATATTGCGTATGGCGACA
>CANRFP010000078.1 GCA_947629895.1 uncultured Clostridia bacterium
AATTGTGGTTCTTCTTCTTATTGCCATGCCAATTATGATGAACCGCAGAAATAAAAAGGAGAGTGACAAACTGCAAGAGCAAACCAACTCTCTTAAAGTTGGTGACAAAATTTTGACAACAAGTGGCGTGTATGGAACAATCACCGAAATCAAATTTGACGACAGCAAAAAAGCGGTTGTAATTGAAACGGGCGGAAAAACAAAAAGCTATATGACAGTTGACGCATATGCAATTTACACTGTTTTTAAGAGTGATGCCGAACTTGCACGAGAGGCTGCTGAAAAAGAACAACAAGAGAAAGAAAAACAAGAAGCTGTTGCCATTGAAACAGAAAACGCCAAATCAAAAAAGCAGAACAAAAAGCAAGAAAAAGAAGAGGTTGTTGTGGCTGAAACGGAAGTTGTTGAAGAAAAAACTGAACAACCAAAAATTGAAGAAAAATCAAAAAAATCAAGAAAAAATGCAAAAAAATAACAAAAAATTGCAAAAAAAAATGCATTTTTTAATAAAAAGACCAATTTTTTGGTCTTTTTTCTTACTTTTCTTTTGAGAAAGAAAAGTAAGCAAAAGAAAATCAAATTATTTCAAATTCTTCATATTTTTGAGTTAAACAAATTTCGTTTGTGAGTGAATTTTTGAGAAGGAAAAGTAAGAAAAATAAAATCAAATTATTTTAATTTTTCATGTTTTTTTGTGTTAAACATTTTTTATTTGAGTGTGGATTTTTGAGCTGAACGCCAAATGCTGTCATTCTGACCGAAGCGAAGCGGAGCGGAAGAATCTAAAAGCAATCAATCTGTGGTGAATAAGAATTTTTGAAAAAATTGTTATTTCTTTTGGAATTTTGTGTTTTTTTGTTTATAATATTTATATGAGAAAGGTTGTGTCAGGTGTTTTGGCTGTATTTTTGTCCATGGCTATTGCCTGTGGATGCCTTTTGCTGTCGGGGATTTTTATTCCAAAAAGTTCACCAAATAATACGCCTGAAATTGTTGATGACCAAGATAAAGAGAAAAATGATGCCAAAGGAAATTGGCTGGATTATGCCTCTGCCACACTTGTGGGCGATGGAACAGAAGATTCGCCATTTCAAATTTCAACTCCAAATGACCTTGCCAAACTTGCAAAAATGGAAAATGAAGAGGTTGAGGCCTCAATTAACGCAAGTGGAGAATATGAAGCAACCACAAATTATTATGAATTAACAGCCGATTTGGATATGTCCGCTCACGAATGGACCCCAATTCCATGTTTCACCGGCAACTTCAACGGCAACGGACATACGGTGCAATACAAAGAGATATCTTTATCGAGGAACACTATGAGCTCAAGCAATACTTCAATTTCCAACGAATACTCTTTAAGTTATCATTTTAGTCCTACTTATAATGACAGAGGTTGGGTTTGTGAGTCACCAGATAACGGAACAGAAATTAGAGAAGATGCGTTTGGTTTCTTTGCAAAAGTTGCGACTGTAAGTAATATTTCTCAAACAACTTTTGAAGGAACTATAGAATTGCGTAATAGCGTTGAGAAGGACGGTAAAGGTAAAACAAAAGGGTCATCGCTATATTTGGGTGGGGTTGTTGGCTTTGGCTATAACATTGAGTTGAAAAACGTTGTTTCGGCAGTGAACATATATATTGAGAACGAGCTTTTTGATAGCTACGATAATTGGGTTGGCGGACAGGTTTTGGAATATAACCAATTCTATGCTGGTGGGGTTATTGGACTTCTTGAAACCGGAGTGATTTATAACTGCTCTTATAGAGGAGATATGAGTTATCATATTCCTAAAAATGAGGATGCAACAAAGAACCCTAATTGGGGAAAAAATAGCGATAGCAATCTATTTTTAGGTGGAATTGTTGGCTGTTTGCGACCTGGATTTGTTAAAAATGGCAATGATTATGCACAAAAATATGATAATTATGATTTGATAGAAAATGAAGTGCAAAATTGTTATTTTGAAAAAGATGCCAGCATTATTTTTAGGCGTGAAGAAACAACATATAATCAGGGTTGGAAGTCTTTGAGTGTTGGTGGAATTGTTGGTGCTTTCTTAGGAAAACAAATTATTGGTTGTGCAAGCACGGGGGAAATAGAAATAAGCGGATTTGACGCAATCGAAAGTACAGGTTGGGAAGAACGTTGTGGACTTTATGTAGGGGGCATATTGGGATGTCTTGGTTTCCCAAATCAAGACGTGTGGTTCTCTAAGCCAAAATTTTATAACTATGATGATGCTGATGATGCTAAAGTTTTTATTGCAGATTGCACTAATCATTCAAATTTAAAATTATCTAATGACAAAGGGTGGTGTTGCGAAACATTTGGCGGCATTGTTGGAGGATATGATCCAAAAGGAGGAAGTTTTGCTCAAAGCTTAACAGTTTATATTGTTGGCTGCACAAATTTTGGAAATACATATGGGCTTAATGATGCAAAGCTGGATTATGTTTATGCTGGTGGAATTTTGGGGCGCGCAGCCCCTGATAGTTGTAAAAAATTTTTTACTTATATCACAGATTGCTTGAATCTAGGGACCATCGGACATTATCAAAAATGTGGTGTTTTCGGTGGAATTGTGGGTGATGCTTCAAACGAAGGCGTGATTGAAGGTTGCATAAATGTTGGTGCTGTTGCTGGTAACGTAAAACGTTACCAGGGCGGCGTTGGGGGAATTGCTGGCTTTATGACAACCAACGATTCGCAAACTTGGTATATGGTGAATTGTATTTCTCCATTTGATCCACAAGCAACAGAACAATGTGGTGTTTTTGTTGGTTCAGTTAGCAAAAATACAAACACATTGCAAGGAAATCTTACTATGAAAGGAGACAATATAAAAACCGTTGGAGGCAAGAATGATACATCAATAGGATGTGGGACAATAAACGGAGATAGCACCAAGGAAGATTTGAACACCATAGAGCAGATTTTGGCTGGCGATGAGAGCTGGAATGGTTTTTTCGAGGGCCCTATAAATCACCAATATTTTAGTCTTCCATCATTTAGCCAAAAACCTTATTCATTTTCAGAAGATAGAAAGGGGTCTGGGCTTTTTGAGTATCCAAATGACCATTCATATTGGTTTCCAATGTATTGCGAAAATAAAGCAGATGGAACGACGGTTTTTCTAACAGGAGAGAGTTTATATAATGCCGTCGGAAATAAAATTGAGAAATTATTGTTCCCACTTGGCGCAATTGGACAAGCAGATGTGTGTTGTGTTCAAGCAAATGAAGATGAGGGCGAGGCTGCTGACACAAGTGTGTCCCATTTGCGACTTGAACAATATACGGTTTATTACATCAAAGGTAGGGATTATGAGTATAGTGCAGAACAATCGAAAAAATACAATTGTGTTTCAATTCAGTTCGATGGTGCAGGGGACGGAAGCACTTATTATACATCTCGTGGATATACTTTGGAACATGATGTTGGAACGAACAATGAAGAAATCAATGATTCATACTCTTTGTGGAGTAACAACAAATTTAACTGCTACGTAAAACCTCTTAAGCCTACAGTTTCTTTACTTAAGTCATTTGGTGGGGAAGAATATTTTCGTGAAGATAGTGTTAAAATTCACTATATTTTTGAACCAAAAAAAATAAACAGAAAAATAATTTACACGGGACCTAATGGAGAGGATGCCGAAAAGTATCTTTCTGGCGGGAGAATTACTAATGAGAAATCAGAAGAGTTAGACCTTCCTTCCACGAATGAGTCAATTACATGTTTTTATGGTGAGAAGTTGCAATTTTATGTAAGTCCAAAAGCAGGCTATTATGCAAAAGATGTTAAGAGTTCAGACAAATCTAATGAAAGTGTCTCGAAATTTACAACAAATCAAGGCTTTGGTGGAACAAGTGATTGGGTGGAAGTTTTTGGGGATATTACTGTTAATTTTGGATATGTTGAGTTTAATTTTAAAATTGCAATGCTTGAGCCAGAGGAGGAGACGTTATTAAATGGGAAAACTCAACTGGGTCTTTACAATGTGACAAAGGATAAGTCATATTTAGATACAAGTGCAAACAATGACCACACAATTGATGTAAAAAAAGATGGTAAAACAATTTCAATAGGTATTTCTGAGGAACTTACAATAGAAACGATAGACGAGGCCGCGTTTAAGCTGGAATATGGATATAACTACACTTTGTTTGCCGGTGGAAGTCTTGGAACAAAGTGTAGTTATAT
>CANRFP010000079.1 GCA_947629895.1 uncultured Clostridia bacterium
GACTTTTTATTCTTGTCTAATTTCATTCCATCCAAAAATTGTTTAACTGTTCTGTTCATAAAAGTAAACAATTCTTTTTCTCTTTCATCAAGTTCAATCCCCAAAGTGCTTAACATTTTAAGCGTTTGCGTATTGTCTTTAACTAAATCGTGAATTTTGTTTAAATCAAACTTTAAACCATTTTTATTGTCAATTTCTTTCGCCACTCGCACTAAATCATAATTGAACTCGCATTTATTTTGCTTGTAAATATCTGTTTGCATAAATTCTTTGTCTGTGTAAAAATAATATGACAAATGCAGCAAAGCCGTCCGTTTGAATTGTGAAACGGCGCTTGTGCTTATGCCGAATTCTTGTGCAATCTGTTTTTGTGATTTGTTTTCAACAAAAATATATTTGATTAATTTTTGTTCACGCTTTTCAAGTCTGCTTACAATCTTCCAGACTAGTTCATATAACTTTCTTCGTTTTTCATCTAGGACATGAGAATTAGTTTTTTGTTTTTCAGGAATCGTATCCGCCAAAGTTATATCTTCTCCGTCATCCGTTGAGTAAATAACTTTTTCAAGTGAGACTGTGTAATAGTTATATCTTTTTTGTAGTCTACGAAGATATTTATCATTTGCGAGCAAAAATCTTGCAACTTCGTCAGTCACTTCAACATCAATATATTTACTATGAATTCTGTCAAAATACTTAATTATTCTCACAAATTCATTATAACATAACAAAATAAATTTTGTTGGGCTTTTGACAGGATTACCCAACATTCAACATTTTTCCCATTTTGTTTATCATATCTGTTTTGTATGACAAAAGTGAATGTGTATATCTTGTAAGTGTTACAACTGGATTTTTATGGCCAAGAATTTCCGAAAGCGTTTTGACATCCATTCCCATTTCAATTGCACGGGTTGCAAAAGTATGTCTTAGTGAATGGAAGTTTTTATAAGGGATTTCAAGTTTCTTCAAAATTCTTTCAAAAGTTTTTTGATAGGCTCTTGTCCCAACCATACCTCCGCTTCTTGTTGAAAGCACATAGATTGATTTTGAATTTTTCTTAATCTTTTTCAAAATTTCAATAAGTTGTTTTGGCAAAGGTATTATGCGTTTGGAATTTTTGGTTTTGGGCTGATCCACGACAATCTGCGGAATTCCGTTTTGTTTAATTCGGTATGCCGTTTTGTTAATACTCATAAGCCCTGTGGAAAAATCAATGTCATCCCATGTAAGAGCAAGAAGTTCTCCAAGCCTTATACCAGTATAAAGACAAATAACAATTCCGATGTAATTATTTTTTGCCTGCAAACAATATTTTTCAAGTTTTTCTTGTTCGTGTCTTTCAAATGCAGTCACGGGCTTTTCTGTTGACATTGGCAATTTGATTTTACCTGAATAATCTTTGCTTGTCACTTCCAAATCTTTTGCTTCTGCAAGAGAACTTTTAAGCACATTTACGATTCCAATAACAGAATTGTTGGCAAGAGGACCTTGTGTGTTCAAGTTGCCACTTTCAAGTTCGCCAAGCACAAAGTCTTGCAAAATTACTGCAGACAAATCGTCTAATTCGTAATTCCCCAGTTTTGGATTGATGTGCTTTTCTATGATATATCTATATCTATCATAAGTGCGGAGTTTCACCGCATGCTTTGTATATTTGTTTAACCAAATATCAAGCCATTCGTTAAGTTTCATTTTGTTTTTACCTCCTTTTATATTTTAACTTGTTTTTGCTTGCCCTCCATTTATATAAGGACACCTAAAGTTCAAAAATTAAGGGAGTAAATTCAAAACAATAAAACTTTTTTAAAAAATTTTTAACTTTCATAAAATTAGACCACCTACTTTTATAGTAAATGGTCTCTTTTTATATTAATCTAATTTGATTATAGCATAAAATTTAGAAATTTGTATCGTTTTATCAAAAGTTTATGGTCTTTTGCGAAAATTTCTTTAATAATTTGGCAATTATTATAAAAATAGATGTTCTTTTGTATAGAATAACAAAACACATATTTTTTATAAGAGGTCTCTTTTCCAAGGAGACTTTTTTATGTCTGAAAAACAAATAAAAAGCAAGACACGAGTTCGAGATAAAGGTGAAGTTTTCACGAACGAACGAGAAGTCAACGCCATGCTAGATCTCGTCAAGCAAGAAACTGAAAGGATTGACAGCCGATTTTTGGAACCGGCTTGTGGTAATGGGAATTTTTTAATTGAAATTTTAAAACGGAAGTTGGATGTCGTCAAATCACGTTACAAGCGGAGCCAATGGGAATTTGAAAAAAATGGTCTGATTGCCGTCATGTCAGTTTATGGTGTCGACATTATGCAAGACAATGTGAACGAATGCGTTGAAAGATTGTATTCCTACTTCAAAGATTTTTATAAAAATTGCTTTAAAACCAAAATCAAAGATGACTATTTGAAAATTGTAAAATTTGTGCTAACAAAGAACATTTTATGCGGAAATGCTCTTTCAATGAAAACTGGCGACGGCAAGCCTTTAGTTTTTGCAGAATGGTCTTTTGTGAAAGGCAATTTTGTGCAAAGGCGAGATTTCAAATATGAACAACTTATCTCACAAGATGAAAAAAATTCACAACAAAGCATATTCGGAGAATTTGTCGATAAACCCGTCAAAACCTATCCACTCACACACTATTTGAATTTAATGGAGGAAACCAATGATTAATGAATTGCATTCACCCGATGTTTTAAATTGTTTGGCAAATTTAAGTTCAGATGAAGTATTTACTTCCCCAAAAATTGTCAATGAAATGCTTGATATGTTGCCACAAGAATTATTTAAAAATCCCAACACAACATTTCTTGACCCCTGCTCTAAATCTGGCGTTTTCTTGCGTGAAATTGCGAAAAGACTTTTGTCTGGACTTGAAAAGAAAATTCCGAACTTGCAAGAAAGAATAAATCATATATTTTCAAAACAACTTTATGGAATTGCCATTACTCGCCTAACATCCTTGCTTTCACGAAGAAGTGTTTATTGCAGTAAAACATCAAACGGAAAATATTCAATTTGCGATGTTTTTAAAGATGATGTTGGTTTAATCAAATTTGACAATGTTAAGCATACATTCAAAGACCACAAGTGCATCTATTGCGGTGTAAGCGACAATGTTGATGTTTATACTCGTGACGATAGCCAAGAGCAATATGCTTATCAATTTATACATACAAACAATCCAGAGGAGATTTTTAATATGAGATTTGATGTAATTATAGGAAATCCACCTTATCAACTTGATGATGGCGGAGCTCAAGCAAGTGCCACACCTCTTTATGATAAATTTGTGTTGCAAGCGAAAAGAATGAAACCCCGCTATCTCTCAATGATTATTCCTTCTCGTTGGTTTGCTGGCGGAAAAGGCCTTGACGATTTTAGAAACGAAATGTTACACGATGATAGCTTGAGAATTATTCATGATTTTACAAATTCTTCTGATTGCTTTACTGGTGTAGAAATTAAAGGTGGAGTTTGTTACTTTCTATGGGATCGCGATAATCATGGCCAATGCGAAGTAAACACTCATGAAAATGGAAAAATAGTTTCTTCCAAAGTTCGTCCTCTGCTTGAAACTGGAAGTGATGTTTTTATCAGATACAATGAAGCAATATCAATTTTGCAAAAAGTAACAAAAAAACCAGAGGTTTCTTTTAGCACCCTAATAAGCTCAAGAAAACCTTTCGGATTTGCTACAAATTTTTCAGATTACTTAAATAAGGGAGGACCTTCTTTTATCAAAATTTACGCAAACAAAGAGATTGGCTTTTTACCAAAAAATTATGAAATTCCACGTAACGAAACTTGGATTAACGAATGGAAAATTTTTGCGCCAAAAGCAGTTGGTAGTGGGAACAGTAAAGACGATATTGTAAAACCAATTATTGCGGGGCCAAACACAATATGTACGGAGACCTATATTGTTATAGGACCGTTTGACAGTGAGCAGATATGTCAGAATGTTTGCTCCTACATCAACACCAAATTTTTTCATTTTCTACTCACATTAAAGAAAG
>CANRFP010000080.1 GCA_947629895.1 uncultured Clostridia bacterium
TTTTCCAACAACAAAAGTTGGCAAAAGACAAGTTGTCAGTGTGCTGAATTTCGTCACTTGGCTGACAACAAAAAATAGCAACAGCGAGGTGCAAAATGGCTAAAAAGAAAGTGCAAACAAAAACTCGCAGAGCAAATAACGAAGGCTCTATCTACCAACGAAAAGACGGACTTTGGGTAGGCATGATTTCGCTTGGCTATGATGATGACGGCAGACAAAAGCGAAAAGCGGTCTATGGAAAAAGCAAAGTTGAAGTTAGCAAAAAGTTGGCGGAACTTACAAACAGAATTACAAGTGACAATTATGATTATGTCGCAAACAACAACTTGGAAACGCTTATGAAAGATTGGCTTATGGTGTTCAAAAAAGCACAAGTGACGCCACGAACTTTTGAGAACAATATTGCCAAATTCAAAAACTATATCGTGCCCAAAATTGGCGGCATGAAGATTGACGAGATAACAACAATCACGATCCAAAAAATGTTGAACGAAATGCAAGACCAAGAGTTGAGTTGGGACTATGTGAAGAAAACAAAAAATTTGCTTGGACAATTTTTTGAATATGCTGTGGACAGAAAATTTGTGATTGAAAATCCAATGCGAAAAGTGAAATTGAAAAGCCAAGAACACAAAGTGCACAAAAAGAACGAGTATAAAGCAATCCCTGTTGAAGTGCGTGACGAGTTTGTTGAAAAAGTAAAATCACACAAACTATTAAAGCCGCTTTGTTATACTTTGATGTTTGCAGGGCTGCGTGTTGGCGAAGCTCTTGCTTTGGAGTGGAAAGATATTGACTTTGCAAACAAAACTATTAAAGTTGAACGAGCCATGACAAATGTGCCAAAGTTTGACAATGACGGAGATGTGGTTTCTCGAAAAATTGTTGTCGGCGACACAAAGACAGTTTGCTCACAAAGAGTTGTGCCAATGCCAGACATTTTGGTTGCAGCGCTGAAAGAGTATAAAGAAATTCGCGAAAGCAAGGATATTTCTTTTGTTGGAAATGAAAGTTTTATTTTTGGAAATGAGCAAGGCGAACTTCGTAGTTATGGCGGAACAAAGACAATCTTTGAAAGATTTTTGAAATCCAATGGCTTTGACAAATATGATATTCATTTTCATACTTTAAGGCACACCTATTCAAACACACTTTTTGAAGCCGAACAAAATCCAAAAGTTATTCAACAACTTTTGGGACATAAAGATGTTAAGACCACAATCACAACTTACAACTCTGTTGACAAGAGTTATTTTGACAAAGCAAAAAGCGTTTTCAATGAACAATACCAAGTAGAACAAGATAGTATTGCAAATATTGGCGATGCAGAACTTGACGAAGAACTCGAAAGACTTTTAAAAGAGAAAGAACGCCGAAGAAAACAAAAAGATTTTGAAATGTAGTTTACTGTTGCAAATTGTTGCAAATGTGATAGTTTACGGCAGTTTTTGAAAGATTTAGACCGCAAGTGAAAATTTTACACTTGCGGTCTATTTTTTTGCCAAAATTCAGTTAAAAAATATTTGCAACAAATTTTAGGGGTATTTGCAACAGTAAAATTGCCAAAATTTTTGATAAAAAAGCATGAAAAAAGAACGCAAACTCAGTTCTCGAACTATCAACTAAAAATCCTTATAAAGCCCGAAATATCGGGCTTTTAAAGGTTTTTGAAAAGAAAAAAGAGAACTGATTTTGTTCTCTTTTAGGTGGTTGGCTTGAGTGGACTCGAACCACCGACCCCCACCTTATCAGGGTGGTGCTCTAACCGACTGAGCTACAAGCCATTATTAAATTTTGCGTGTTTTTTATGGACTTTACACCTGTCCAAAATCGGCTAAATTTTCCTTATCAGGGTGGAGACCTAAAACGCAAAAATTATTACCCACTCTCACAAATCGCCGTTAACATAAGGACAATAAGCCTATCAAAAATTGAATTGCTGTCAAACTAAAATGAAAAGTTGACATCAATTGACATCAATTAGGCAAATTTAGCCCATTTGAACGCTCAAATTCTGCCTAAAACTGCCTAAAACGAACAAAGTTTGATGTGGAGAAATGCAGTTCACAAATATTCGATGAATATAGCAACTGCAAAACTTTATTTCGGTTGATTATAACATATAATCCGACTTTGTTATAATGTGGTGAAGAGACTACAATTTGTAGTCATTTCGTCGTTATGTGCCAAAAAGTGTGATTTTTGCAAAAAAATATGTGCCAAAAAGTGTAAAAAACGACATTAAATTTACACTTTTTGGCAGATAAGCAAAATTGATAAAAAATCAGCAAATAATCACTTTTTTAGACTTATCTCCAAAAAAGTGGCAAAAACATGCAATCTTATCTCCAAAAAAGTGGCATTTTTACTAAACATATCTCCAAAAAAATGGCAATTTTATCAGAAAGAAGTGTAAGCATGTTTTAGATTAAATTAAAATTTTTGCCGTTATCGGCAAATTTCTATTTAAAATCGCTTGCTTATTTTGCCGTTATTGGCTATAATTATATAGGAAGGTAAATATGTATTATTCTAATAATAACTATAATAACGAAAAAGTGTTAAAAGTTGTAGAAAAGACTTTAGAAATGATAAAATATTTAAATACTTATAAATTTAGAACAACTTCGATAAATAAAGCAATGTCCGGCAAAGATCGTCAAGAAATGATACGGGTAATCAATATAAAATGGGCGCAATATATGGATTTTGCAAATAGTCTTTCCTGTTTTACAAATTATTATGTGAGATCAGTCGATAAAAATTTTTATGATGATAAACCGATTGATTACTTAATAAATCAATTAAAAGATATAAAAATTTTTGTTGCATTGAAAATTCTTGAGAAACATGTTGAAAAAGAGTTAATTAAAAAAGTTTTAAAAGAATTTGGAATTGCAACTGATGAACAACTTAAAAACATTTAGGAGTAAATTTATGGGATTTTTATCTGTCAGTGAAGTTGCAAAGAAATGGAATATCAGCGAAAGATCGGTGAGAAATTATTGTGCCACTGGCCGAATTAAAGGCGCGCAGCTTATGGGTAAAACTTGGATTATTCCAGCAGATGCCTTAAAACCGGACAGGGCGAAAAGAAAAGAGTTTAGCAACAATCCGCTTCTTAACATTTTGAAAGAACAAAAAGACATGAAGCTGAAAGGTGGAATCTATCACAAGACACAAATTGAATTGACATATAACTCCAATCACATAGAAGGCAGTAAACTTACAGAGGATCAAACAAGGTTTATTTTTGAAACCAACACAATCGGCGTGACAAATGAAACTATTAACATTGATGATGTCATCGAAACGAGCAACCATTTCAAATGTATTGACTATATTATCGATAATGCTAAAAGGCCCTTAACAGAAGCGCTGATTAAGGAACTCCACTTTATTTTGAAAACAGGAACTTCTGATAGTCGAAAAAATTGGTTTAATGTTGGCGCGTATAAAAAATTGCCAAACGAAGTTGGTGGACAAGAAACTTGCAAACCGGAAGATGTTGCAAGCGAAATGAAAACCTTACTTGAAAAGTATAATAACAAACAAAACAAATTACTTGAAGATATTGTGGAATTTCACCAAAAGTTTGAGAAAATCCATCCATTTCAAGATGGAAACGGCAGAGTTGGTCGCCTAATCATGTTTAAAGAATGCCTTGCTAACAACATTGTGCCATTCATCATTGATGAAAATTTGAAGTTTTACTACTATCGCGGCCTAAGAGAATGGAATAATGAACACGGATTTCTGATAGACACCTGCTTGTCCGCACAAGACAAATATAAACAGTGGTTAGAATATTTTGGAATTTAAAGGAGTTAATATGGCATCAATAATTGATAATAGAAACAAAACAATGTTGG
>CANRFP010000081.1 GCA_947629895.1 uncultured Clostridia bacterium
TTGGTTAGAACGCCAGCCTGTCACGCTGGAGGTCATGGGTTCGAGCCCCATTCGAGTCGCCAAATCAACTTTTTTTATTAAGTTGATATTTGCCCAGATAGCTCAGTCGGTAGAGCAAGGGACTGAAAATCATAAAAGGCGCGCTTTTTATGATTTTTTTTATTAAATTTTAATTGGCTATTCATTCCATAATTAGGAGCGAATAGCTATTTTTATTTTAAACAAGTATCTTTTGTGAATTTATGCAAAAAGTTGTGTCAAAAGTTGTGTCAAGCTTTTAATTTCCAAGGTTGTATAAATTATTATATAATTTATTTATTTTTTCTGCTGACAAATGGTAGTCAATATCTGTGTAAATATCTTTGGTTATTTGACTCTTTGAGTGTCCCATTTCTCGTGAAATTACAAGCTCTGGTTTGCCTAAGTAAAAACAGTTGGTTGCGAATGTGTGCCTGCAATTAACAATGCTTCCTTTTATTCCCAATTCTTTTAAAACTTTTGCAAAATCTCTGTAAGCGGTTGTGGCACAATATTTGTGGATGATATTTAAGTTGTTTTTTATGAGGTTCAGAGCTTCCTGTGAAAGCTTTATTTCCTTATATCTGACAACAAAATTTCTTCCTTTTAAATTTAAAGCCTTTAAAATACGATTGTCAAAATCAATGTTTTGCTCAATGCTTTTAAAATTAAATTCATTCTTTCTCAGGCCCGTTATAAGATAGATTTTAATTATCACATCCAGTGGTGTGCCTTTAAGTTTGTTTAAAATGGCAACTTGCTGCTCGTATGTGAACGCTTTTTTGTGAGCGTTAGACTTTAAAACACGAACGTTTGCGCAAGGGTTAACTTTAATTGTGCCTTCGTCCAGTAAATATTTAAAGAACGCATTTGCATAAAGCCTCGTTAGCTCTTTTGTTCTGTTGTCTGGCATTTTAATGAAGAAGTCGGTGAGCATTTGTTTTGTGATTGCCTTAACATTATTGGAATGAAAAGGTTTAAGTCTATCAAGTGAAGTAAGAATTTTTGCTTGTGTGCTTTGACTTGTAAAACGTTCTTTTTCTTCATGAAACCACTTCAAATACAAATCTTTAAAAAGAAGTTTAGTATTGTCTTTCTTTTCAACATTGATTTTGAGAGCCTTTTTTATTTCTGCTTTCAGTTTTTCGGCACATTGAAGTTGTGTTTTTGCATATACAATTATTTTTTGATTTCTTATTTGTTTTCGGCCAATGTATCTTTTTTCCTTTGGCCGATAGGTTATGTTTTTCATATCTATATCTCCTTTTGGTTTAATTTGAGATATAGACAAAATGTTTTTGTGTTGTTTTTTTAGCTCAATGACATCAAAAGGCTTATTTTCTTCGTCATAGCCTTTGATATAGTCATCAAATTTTTCCATTTTTGAGTTGAATTGGTTTTGAACCTCTTTCAGTTCATAGTAGAGTTTTTATATATGTTGACATAGTTATTTGTTCCTTTATTCGTCGAATTCGTCAGATTCCAGGTAAGAAATCATTTTGTCAACGTATGGCTTTATTTTATCAGGAACAGGTTTTGCTTCTTCTTCGGCCAAATAATCCATTATGGCTGTTAAAAAATCACCCAAATCTGCTCTTGACAATTTTTTGTTTAACTCTCTTGCGTATTTGGAATGAATAAATTTCATAAATTTGAAATCTTGTTCACTCATTTCTTCATCTTCAATCTGTTGTTTTTTCATGTTCTTCTCCTTTATATCTTTTTAGAAAATTTTAGAAAATTTTAGAAAGTTTTAGAAAATTTTAGAAAATTTTAGAATTTTTTAGAATGTAAACATAAACTAAAACTTAAAAATAAACTTAAACCTTAAACAGAGAGATTATATGGTCTGGTGGTCTCTCTTTTATTTTCTAAATTTTTGCACAGTGATTTCATGTTCTTTCTCTCCTTCAATTAAGCCATAAATGTATGCTTCTGCTCTTTCACAAACTCTATCGTTCATTTCGGGCAGTAAATCCAAAATTGCTTTTTGTTTTTCTGTGAGTGTGGACTTATCTAATAAATACGGGACATCATGTCCTAGCAAGGCATCTACAGTTGTATGAAACATATTTGCTAGTTTAACCAAAATTTCTAAATTTGGCTGAGTTCGTCCGCTCTCCCAACTATTATAGCCCGTTTTTGACATGTTTAGTTTATTAGCAATTTCTTGTTGTGTTAGTCCGGCTTTACGCCTAAATTCTTTAAGTTTCATGTATTACCTCCGATTGAAATATAACATTTTGTTGACAAAAATGGAATACTTTTAAAAAAAAATAAAAAAAGTTTTCAAAATGTGTCATTTTTGTTTGGAAAAGTTTTCAAAATGTGTTATATTGTTTTCATCAAGGTAACAATTTGTTTGCCAGACGGAGGTTTTATGGAAAAAGAAAATGAGTTAAAAACAAATCAAGATGAAGAATTTGTTGCACCAGCGATTTTGATTTTTAAAGATATGGACCTGTTTATAGACGAATTAAATGATGCACAACTTGCACAATGGACAAGAGCTGTATTTAAATACGCAAACAATAAAGAAGAAGCTGAAATATCTGATAAATTTGTGAAGTTATGTTTTTTAACAACAAAAAAAACAATTGATATTAACGAATTAAAATACATACGCAGATGTAAAGCAAACAAGCGGAATGCAGAAAAAAAAGAACAAGAGAAAAACAAGTCTAATCCACCAGACAAGTCTGCTGACGAGGAAAAGGTTGATGGAAGGTCAAGAGAGCCAACAGGCAAGGACAAGCCTCCTGGCGAGGTTGAGCAGGGCAGAATAACTGAAATTCAAGCAAGGTTTCTCAATGCTTTCAAAGAGCGCTGCCCAAATCAAGCCATAAATTGCAAAATTTCAGACTTTCCAGATGTTGACTTGGCTGCGCTTATGTTTGCAATCCAGAAAAGCCCACAATACTTAATGAATGCCGAGAAAAATCAAAATCTTGGCGGTTTGCGTTGGTATTTGGAAAATGCTACAGCAATCATTGCTGGAAAATATGAAAAGTTTAGTGATGATGTGAAAAAACTTTCAAACAGGCACAACTATTCAAGAGAAGAATATAATTCACTATTTCAAAATGTAGATGATATTGAAGTTTAAAAGGAGAAAAAAAGATGAGTGCAAAATACAATTTTTTAAAAGATTATATGAGTCGAGTTAAGACACATGAGGACAAAGACATTGACAGGGCTTTGGAGTTTTTAACTGACTTTTGGGAAGGCCTTCCAGAAAGGTCAAGAGGACCAGAAAGACGGAAACAGTGGGCTACACTTGTGAACGAACTTGTGAATGCGTTTGACAAGCAAATTGAGAAATTGGCCGACTGTCCGTTTGTAAAAATTGAAATTTCCAATCAAACGGAAATAAAGGACCTTTTGGTAACTTTAAAAACCTATGCAGATATTGACTTTTTGAAAAAGACAAAAGTTGAGGAGGAAAAAAGATATGGCAACCAGAGAAGAAATCAAAAGAGTTAGAAGCTTTGTTTCTGAGGATGCACTGAGGCGAGGGCTTATGGCACTTGAAAAGCGAGATGTTGTTGACCTTTACTTAGAACTCAGATTTGACAAACAAACATTGAACACTCCAAAACTTGTGAACTTGCAAAAGCAAAACGAAGTTTTAATTGAAGAAAATGTTTCTTTAAAAAGAACGGTTGCGGAACTGCAACA
>CANRFP010000082.1 GCA_947629895.1 uncultured Clostridia bacterium
CGCGAATAGTCAAACAACTCATTCAAATGGCGCAGGCAGGAACACTGCTCACGCACACTTGGGTAACCTTGTATGAAACACTTTTAGGCTTTGCAATTGCAACCGTGCTTGGCTACATCATAGCGGTTGCGCTTTGGTGGAACGAAAAGGTGCGCAAAGTTTTTGAGCCCTACATTGTTGTGCTAAATTCTCTGCCAAAAATCGCGCTTGGGCCAATAATAATCTTGTGGGTTGGAGCGGGAACAAAAGCCATTGTTTTGATGTGCATTCTCATCTGCATAGTCATCACCACAATGACAATGATGAACGCGTTTAAGTCGGTTGATGAAGGCAAAAGATTGCTGTTAAAATCCATGCACGCAAACAAATTTCAAATTTTCCGAAAACTGATTGTGCCAAACACCATGCCCGACCTCGTTTCGGTGCTTAAAATAAATGTTGGCATGAGTTGGGTTGGCAGCATCATGGGTGAATATCTAACAAGTAAAGCCGGACTTGGCTATTTGATAGTATATGGCGGCCAAGTGTTTAAAATAGACCTAGTTATGGCTGCCACCGTGATTTTGTGCATCCTCGCCTACTTGATGTATTTCCTTGTCAGCCTAATAGAAAAGAAATATGGCAGAAAATAACTCCTCTCTGCCCAATCGCTGTCATTCTGAACGCAGTGAAGAATCTCATCCACTCTCTGTCATTCTGCTTTTACGCTGTCATTCTGTTTTTTCTTTGTCATTCTGAGGCGTAGCCGAAGAATCTCTTCCGCTCTCATTCCTCCTTTCCGCTGTCATTCTGAGGCAAAGCCGAAGAATCTCCCTCTCAAATCAAAAAGAACAGCATAAACACGCCAAGCACACTTGCAATAGGATAAAGAAAAGAAACAATCTGCGAAAATCCCAAAATGCTTATGCAAAGTGGCAACAACACAGCCACAAGAGTTGCGGCAACATTGTTTTTAAGCACCTTTTGAAAAGCAATTTTAAGCGTGTAGCAAAGTGAAATAAGCGTTGTAAAGCACCCCACCAAAATCACGCAATAGCAAAGCACAAACACAAACATATTTTTTTCTGCAATGGAAAGAAATGGCATGGCACTGTCAAGCATGTCACCATTTTTGATAAGCACCAAATTGCCAACAAAAAGAAAAACAAAGATAAGCCCAGAAGAAAGCAGACTTGCCCAAAAAGCCTGCTTTTTTGATAACTTCATCCCCGCCTTTGAAATTATAATTCCTTCCATGCAAGTGTTAAGTGCCACGTAAAGTGGGCAATAAAGCACACCCGCCCAAGAGGTTGTTTGATAGGAAATAACAGAGGAAGAGGCAAGTCCAAAGCCCAAAACAACAATAAAAACAATCATGGTTATTGGCATCAAAAATAGGTTGATTTTTTCCAGCCCTTTAATCCCTTTAAATGTTACAAAAATGCAGCAAGCAAGTAAAATCAAAAACAAAACATAGTAAAGCCAAGCGGGAAAATAGAAAAACAAATTTTTAATTCCGGCAAACATAGATGCACAAAAAGTGAGCGAAACAAAAAGCATAAGTGGCGTTAAAAATGGCAATTTGTCAAATTTTTTCAGCACCCCTTCGCCCTTTGTGAGAAAAAAATAAAAAATAAGGAAAAATAGAAGGCATGCAAGAAAAATATACAAAAAAGAAAGTTGTCCAAATCTGGTAAAATAGACAAAAATTTCCTTTCCGCTTGCAAATCCCGAGCCAACAACCGTTCCAAAAATAAGAAAAACCACAATAAAAACTTTGGACATACTAAAATATATGCCAAAGCAGCATATCAAATTCAGAAAAAATGATGTATTAAAGTGAAGGTTATAAACAAACTAAGCATATGAAAAAAATTGTGGCATTTTGTCTTTTGTTTTTCCTTATATCTTCGCTTTTTTCGGCACTTTTGCCCTATCCTGTTTTTTGCTCTCACACCAATATAACCGAAAAAGACGCTCTGCAAATAAACAACTTAAAAGAAATCGAACTTTCGCCAAGTTCAAAAGGCCAAGCCGCAATTTTAAACCTATCGTTCAAAGATATTGACAAACTGCTCCCCATCGGCTCTTTGGTTGAAATTTATGACATCACTGCCAAAACAACCTTCAAAACAATACGCACCGGCGGAACAAATCATGCAGATGTTGAGCCACTTGATAAAGAAAATGCACAAATAATAAAAGATTGTGCACAAGATTGGTCGATGCAAAGGCGAAGCGTGCTTGTCATTCTCACCGACACAGCATATTTGCCTGCAAGTTTGGTCTATTTCCCTCATGGTTATTCCACAACAAACAACCTTACAGGACACTTGTGTTTACATTTTAAAAACTCAAAAACGGACGGAACAAATGAAGAAGATTGTTATGCTCAAAAAGCCATTTCCAAAGCCTCAAAAACTCGCCTACCTCTTGCATAATACACCACATATTGTGTAGTATGCAATACATAATACACAAATTATTCTATCTCTTTAATGTCCACTGTCATTCCTCTCTATGCTGTCATTCTGAACGAAACGAAGTGAAGTGAAGAATCTCAACCTTGCCACACCTACGCTGTCATTTCTGCATTGCGAAGCAATCTCGCTGACGGACTTTCTGGCGTTGGCGCTACGCAGCGAAGAATCTCAAACTAAACAATAAAAAATACAGTTCAAAAGGGCTTCCTTATTTTAATTTGCTTTTACATCCCACCTCTGCCGTCTGTGGTTTTCATTTTTAAACTAAGTTTAATTTTTCAGCATCAAGATTTTCATCGTCAATCAATTCGCTTGCACTTACTCCAAGCCCATATGCAAGTTTAACAATGGTTGTTAAATCAACACTATGCGTTCGCCTTTGGAACATACTTTTAATTGTGGGATATGGCACTCCACTTAATTCCGCCAATTTGTATTGATTTAAACCTTTCTCATCCATAAGTCTATTCAATCTATCTACAAATACATCCGCAACAGTTTTCATAATTACCTCTCAATATAATTTTATTGAAAAATAATAAAATTATTGGGATGTTGTATCATTCTTTTGTTGACATATCATCCTAATTTTATTTATACTAGGATTATGAATAATCCTAAGGCTGTCGCATTTTTTGGACATAGAACATTAACACATCTCAAACAGAAAGTTAGAAAACAGTTAGAAACAACAATTCGCGAGTTGATTAAAAATGGTTATACAAATTTTATGATGGGAACTTATGGCGAATTTGATAAACTTTGTTTGGATGTTTGCAGAGAAATTAGAACTGATTTTCCAAAAATAAACATAATCGTTGTTTTATGCAATTTAAATTATTTAAAAAAGAATGAAAACATAGATTTTTCACGAATTGATGTTTTTAATGATGTAAAAACAATATTTTATCCCGTCGAAGATACTTTTTATAAAAACAAAATTATAAAAACAAATCAATATATTGTAAATGACAGCGATTTAATTGTGGCTTATGTTGATATGACTGAGCCTATAAGCGGTGCAAAACGCGCTGTTAAGTTCGCTCAAAAATTAAACAAGCCAATTATAAACATCTTTGATAAAATAGAATAAAAAAAGCAGAGACAAAAATCTCTGCTTTTTTACAATCAATAGTTTAAAGTTTAGTTATTTGTTTTTGGTCTTTTTTTTATCGAGAACTTTCGCTCTCTCAATCGACTTGTCACT
>CANRFP010000083.1 GCA_947629895.1 uncultured Clostridia bacterium
TCGCAGTGTGGCGGGTAGCAATAGGCCTGAGGAAGAGGGCATGATAAGAGGACATCAATTCAACAAGGTGGAGATGGTGGAATATGTTTTGCCAGAGGACAACGAGCGTGCTTGGAATGAACTTTTGGGCAAAGCGGAAAGAATTGTGCAAAAACTTGGACTGCACTATCGGCTTGTGCAACTTGCGGGAGGTGACTATGCGCACGGAATGGCGCAAACTTGGGATATTGAAATTTACATTCCAAGTATGAACAGATACACCGAAGTGAGCAGCGTAAGCACAGCGTTTGACTATCAAGCACGCCGAACAAACACGCGAGTTCTAAGAAAAAACGGCAAAAAGGATTTTCTTTTCACGCTTAATGCCAGCGGAATTGCCACAAGCAGAATCTTTCCCGCCATTTTGGAGCAATATCAAAACGCAGATGGCACAGTGACCGTTCCGGATGTTCTTGTGCCATATCTTGGCTGCAAAGTGTTGAAATAATTTGAAAAAAGGGTTGTATTTTGCAAAAAGTGTGTTAAAATGGGAATATGAAAAACAGTCAAATTGTCAGAGATATTTTGTCGGTGCTTGAAAAAGAGCATATAAATTTGTATCACGACATTTCAAAGGAAGAAGTTGAAAAGCACATTGCGGCAATTAAAGATATTGACGTTTTGTCGGGCTTGCAATTTGATTATGAGATGTCCAAGTTGTTTGCACTCTTTAAGGATGCACACACAAGTTATTTTTTGCCTAAAATTAGAAGCAACAAAAATTTCAAATTTATAAACAACAAATCCTACATATTTGAAAATGGCAAGTGGGAAGAAATAAAATCTTTTGGCGGACAAAGCCCAGATGTTGTTTTTCAAAGGGTTAGAGAAATTGCCAGTTTTGAAACGGAAGAGTGGTTTTTACACAGACTTTCTGAAACAATTCCAAACTTATATGTGTGGCAGATGCTGGGGCTGGAAAATTATGTTGAAACTGTAAGCGGACAAAAAATTGTGATTGAGCCGCTTAAAGAAATTCCAAACAGAGTGGAAAATCCGCCTTATGAGTTTAAAATCTTAAACGGCAATGTGATGTATGTTAGATATTCTTGGTGCGTGGAAAATCCATCATATCCTTTTAAAGAATTCGCCAAAGACATAGAAGAGCAAATAAGCAAGTTGCACATTAAAAAATATGTTTTGGATGTTAGAAAAAACACTGGCGGTCACTCTGAAATATTAAATCCATTCCAAGAAATTGTTAAAGAGAAAAAGTTGAAGGGAGTGGTTTTGATAAACAATGCTGTTTGTTCTTCCGGTCGCGTTGCTGTTGCAAGGTTTAAGAGAGAATTTAACACACCACTTATTGGCGAGCCAACAGGTGGGGCGGCGAAATCCTATGGCTTTCAAAAGTCGTTTGAGGTGGACGGAAAAGAGTTTTCTGTTTCAACAAGATTGTTGGATTACAGTGATGTTTTTGGCTACACTGGGGCAATACAGCCAGACATTTTTGTTGAAACAACAATGGAAGATTTTGTAACTGGGCAGGACAAACCTTTGTCCGCCGCACTAACCTATTTGAAGGGGCTCGACAAAAACATTGAATTATAACAAATTTGTTGGTTTTTGTTGACAAATTTTGCGTTTTTGCTTGACAAAGAGAGGCTTTTTTGTTATTATATCCCAGTATCCGCTTGTGTCAGGCTTATTTTGTTGGGCTCTTGCCCGCAAAATATACAAAATGACAGGCTCTGCCTAGACGACAGCGAGTTTGGTTAGAGGAGGTTAAAAATTATGTTTGCAGTTGTTCAAACAGGTGGAAAACAGTATAATGTCACATTGAATGATGTTTTGAAAGTTGAAAAACTTGAAAATGCTGTTGGAGACAAAGTTAAACTTGATGTTTTGCTTGTTTCAGATGGCGACAAAACTGTTGCAGGAACACCTACTGTTAAAAATGCAGAAGTTTTGGCAGAAATTCTTGCTCATGGCAAAGGCGATAAAGTTGTTGTTTACAAATATAAGCCAAAGAAAAATGAACGCAAGAAACAAGGTCACAGACAACCTTGGACAGAAATTAAAATTGTTTCTATAAAGATGTAGTATGATTAAGATTTATATTTTCAAAGATGACAAATTCATAAATGGTTTTCAAGTGAAGGGGCACAGCGGTTTTGCCGAAAGTGGCAAAGATATTGTGTGCAGCGCAGTGTCGGCTGTCACTCAAATGGCAGTTAAGGGCGTGGAAGAGGCGAAGCTTAAAAACGAACTGACTGTTGATGATGGCTACTTGCAACTTCTGCTTGACGAAAACAACACAAATGCACAAGTGCTTTTGGTTGCACTTGAAAAATCGCTTGAAGATATACAAAATCAATATCCTAAATTTGTTAAAATGGAGGTTAAAAAAAGATGTTTATAAATTTACAACTTTTTGCTCATAAAAAGGGTGGCGGAAGCACCAAAAACGGCAGAGACTCTCAAAGTAAGCGTCTTGGCGTTAAGGCTTATGCTGGCGAATTTGTAACCGCAGGTTCAATTATAATCAGACAACGCGGCACAAAGGTTTACCCTGGCACAAATGTTGCACTTGGAAAAGATTACACACTTTTTGCTCTTAAAGACGGAAATGTGCTTTTTGAAACCCATGACGGAAGAAATGTTGTTTCTGTTGTTGAAGAGAAAAAGAAAGCAGTAAAAAAGGCACAATAAAGATGCCTTTTTTTGTTTTTGGTGCAAGGGGTGCAAATGGAATACAAAATAGCGGAAAACAAGATTTCAATTTTTGGCAAAGAGGACTTCAATCCAACTCATGTTTTGGAGTGTGGACAGATTTTTTCATATAAAAATTGTGGGGAATTTTATGAGGTTTTTTCAAAGGACAAACACGCCCAAATTTTTGAAACTGAAAAAGGTTTTGAAATTTTAACTGATGACGTGAGATATTTTGAAAACTTTTTCGATTTAAAAACCGATTATAGCCTGGTTAAGAAGAAACTTTCTAAGTTTCAAATTATGCAAAAGCCAATTAAGTTTGGATATGGAATCAGAATTCTGAAAAACGATCTTTTTGAAGTTCTTATTTCTTTTATTGTTTCGGCAAACAACAATATAAAAAGAATACAACTTATTTTGGGGCGTTTGCGAGAAAAGTTGGGAGAAAAGAAAGAGGGATATTTCGCTTTTCCAACCAGAGAAAAATTGCTGTCGGTTGACGAAAAGTTTTTCGCTGAAATTGGGGCTGGATATAGGGCGAAATATTTATATAATGTGGTTAGGCAGGTGGATGCGGACACGCTCCAAGCATGGCAAACCTTGCCAACAGAGCAGTTGAGAAATAAACTTATCACGCTTTCTGGTGTTGGGCCAAAAGTGGCGGACTGCGTTTTGCTTTTTGGCTTTGGAAGGGGTGATGTGTTCCCGGTGGACACTTGGATTGAAAAGATGTATAATAAATTTTATCAGCCGGAACAAAACCGCGAAAAAATCAGGAAAAACTTAACCGATGAATTTGGCTTGTATTCTGGTTATGCACAACAATATTTGTTTTATTATATGCGTGTGCGCGGGGACAACTAGAATTTTTAACGCGGACTGCACGCCCATTTTCATTCGGATATAATCTTCTGCTGTCATTCTGAGCGTAGCGAAGAATCTCAGGCGTGCTTGACCGCTAAAAT
>CANRFP010000084.1 GCA_947629895.1 uncultured Clostridia bacterium
GGTTTTCAAGACCGCCGCTATCGACCACTCAGCCAACTCTCCATTGGTAGACATTTTAATAGTTTTTCAACTAAATGTCAAATATATTTTGGTAGACATTTTGGTAGACATTGAGTAAATTTCAACATCTTTTGGTAGACATTTTTAAGAACTTAAATTCTCTAAATGCCCTTATTTATAAGGCTTTTACAAAACATCTTAAAATTAAAAGCCCTACGACAAACTGCACGATTTCTGTCAGCTTTCAAGACCGCCGCTTTCGACCGCTCAGCCAACCCTGCAAATTTTGTTTTGAAACATGACTATTATACGCATTTAAACACAATTTGTCAATATTTTTGCAAACTTTTATTTTTAAAAAATCTCACTTTTCAAGATTTTTCAGCAAAAGATCTCAAAAGTTCAACTTTTTTGCATTTTTTTATTGTCTTTTCAACTTGTTTTGTGTTTTTTCATATAGAAAACATAAGGAGAAAGAGTTATGACAGAAAAAATATATGGCAAAGATGATTTGCCGAAAATTGACAAAGAAATTTTCAAATATCTCGCCTCGCACAAGCCAAATGCGATTGCACAAATGCGCGGCGGCGAGGAGTTTCCAGAAGTTGAAGGGGCTGTTGAATTTTATGCGTTTGAAAGCGGAGTCATGGTGGTGGCGGACGTTGAGAACTTGCCAAAAACGGAGACAAATATTTTTGCTTTTCACATTCATGAGGGGAATTCATGCGAAAACAACTTTGCCGAAACAGGAAGCCACTTCAATCCAAAAAGCGTACCTCACCCGCAACATGCTGGCGATCTTCCGCCGCTTTTCTCATGTGGCGGCAACGCTTGGCAGTCGTTTTTTTCTGATCGTTTCCGCTTGGAAGATGTGATTGGGCGCGTTGTTGTCATACATAAAAATCCTGACGACTTCACAACTCAGCCGGCGGGCAACTCGGGCACAAAAATTGCTTGTGGAAAGATTGAAAAAGTGTAAAACTTTGGCTGATTTTTTATAAAATAAAACGGTCTTTTTGCTATTTTATAACGTTTTTTATCTTTCGACAATAAAAGACAAAATAATTTTGAAAAATTTTGTAAAATTGTTTGGAATTATGTCACAAGCGTGATATAATCATAATGTTTCCGCAAGCAACCGGAGCTTATGGAATCACACAAAAACCAACTTGATTTTTCACAAAGAAATTTGTTTGACAATTAAAATTTTTCATTCCTTTGATTTGACTTTTGTCAAAAAATATTTTTGCGGAAAAAATCGGGTTTTAAAAGGAGTAAACCATGAGCGAAAAAGAATTGGAACGTATGAGAAAGGTGATAAAACTGACATTGATTCGAATTGGAATTAGATGTGACTTGATGGGGTTTAATTATCTTTGTTATGCTGCCGAACTTGTCATTCAAACCCCAGAGCTGATCCACAATCTTTGCAAAGGCCTTTATGTTGAAATTGGAAAACATTTTAATGTTGAAAATTCCAGCAGTGTGGAAAGAAGCATCCGGCACGCAATTGACAACACATGCATAAACAAAAGCTATGCCGAACTCAACAAAATGTTCAAGACGCTTCTCTATGCTGTGGACGACAAGCCGACTGCTGGAGAACTGATTCGTTTGGTCGCAGAATATTATCTTTTGGACCTTTATGTTGAAGATGAATATTACAAATAAAATTGCTTTTTATTGAAAAATGCGCCTTTTTGGGCGTTTTTTTAATATTTTTTTTATCATTATACAAATTCTTTAAAACATTTTTTTTGAAATATTCGAAAAAAACGGGAGATTGTCAGAATTGTTGCCAATGTTTGTGGAAAAGCGAAAATTATAAAATTTTGCGAAAAGGTTGACAATAGAAAAAGAATATGATAAAATGTGAGGGCACAACAAAAAGCGAGCGTTTGAAATTTTGATTCCAATTTTGGCTTAGACAGAAAGTTTTTCAATGAGTCAAGGCGAGAGAAACTTTTTCAAAGCGCCGCAAAAAAAACGAAATGTGCAAAAAACATATGGAGAGTTACTCAAGAGGTCGAAGAGGCTCCCCTGCTAAGGGAGTAGGGTTGTAACAGGCCGCGAGAGTTCGAATCTCTCACTCTCCGCCAAGTGATAACAATCCGAACCATTGTGTTGGGATTGTTTTTTATTATCAAATTCTATTTCGTTTTCAATGTTTGGCTGCTCAGTGAGTTTGAGTTGTTTGCCTTTGTCATTTGAAATGTTGAAATATATCTCGCAATGGTCGTCATAAAGGATAACTCTGTTCACAAACAAATCAATAAGCCTTTGCTTTGCATTTTCAAGTGAATAATCGAGGTCTTTGAAAGATTTGAGATAAGCCAAAACATCTTCTTCCTTTAATGGCTTGATTGTCAGCAGTTGTCTGTTGGCAATTTTTTCTTGCAATTCTTTGTTCGCAATTTCCAATTCTTTCATTCTTGCGTTTGTCGTATCATTAAAAATGCCATTTTCGACCGCTTTTAGCAAATTTTCAAGTTTTTTATTGTTTTCTTGAAATTGTTTGTTCAAATTCTCTAAAATGCTATCTTTTTCTATTTCTTTGTTGTAAACTTCTGTGACAACTTTTGAAATTGCAACCAAATCTGTGTGTTGCATAAATTCTTGCGTTGCCTTAACAACACATTCTTCAATATAATCTTTTGCGATAGATTTCTTGTCGCAATGCTCTTTGTTCCTTTTCTTTGTAAAACATTTGTAGTAGTGATAGATTGTTCCTTGTTTTCCTTTGCCGCTGTCTCCGGTCATTAAACCACCGCATTTGCCACAAAACAGCTTTCCGCTTAAAAGATAGTTTACTTCGGTTTTGTGGTGTGCAGAGGTGCGTTTTGCCACCTTTAATCTTGAATTCACTTCGTCAAAAACTTCTTCGCTGACAATCGCTGGGAAAATGTTTGTGTAAATTGTATTGTCGGCACTTACACAACCTTTATAATTTTCATTTCTCAAAATTCTTGAAACGGAATTTATTGTCCAATCTTTGCCATAGTTGTTTTTAATTCCTTTGTCGTGCAACAACAAAACAATATCTTTAATTTTCTTGCCAGAAAGATATTCGTTGAACATAAGGCGGACAATATTTGCTTGCTCTTCATTTATTGTCAATTTGTGGTCATTTATATTGTAGCCATAAGGGGTCCAACCGCCTGTGAATTTGCCTTTAATTCGGCTTTCTTTTAGCCCGCGCTTAACCTTTTGCGAAAGTTCGGCAGAATAATACTCCGCAAAACTTTCAAGCATTCCTTCCAAAATTATGCCTTCGGGAGTGTCGGAAATTTGTTCAGTTGCAGAAATAACCTTAACACCATTCTTTTTCAAAATTGCTTTGTTTACGGCACTATCATGTCTTGAACGCGAAAATCTGTCAAACTTATACACAAGCACAAACTCAAAGCCTTTCTTTTTGCTGTCCGAAAGCATTTGCTGAAAAGCAGGTCGATTATCATTCGTTCCTGTCATTGCCCGATCAATATATTCGTTGACAATAGCAAAATCGTTTTTCTCAGCATATTCTTTGCAAACTCTAACTTGCCCTTCAATACTTTGCTC
>CANRFP010000085.1 GCA_947629895.1 uncultured Clostridia bacterium
CGAGATTTTTGTTGGAGATGTTTTGATAGGACGCGACATGGGCAGGATTGACCTTTATGGTGGCGACAAGAAAAAGATGGCGGAAAGTTTGAAAACACTGAAAGAAGAAAACTACACAGTTATGCACTCTGGGCACGGCAAGGACAATGAAAAAATTGTGCAAGATAAAGTCGCCGCACTTTGGATAAGATTTTTAAGTAGATAATTTTTTAATAAATAAAATAATAATAAAAAAATAATTAAAAATAAATTTAATAAAAATATAAAAAAATTGTCGAAAAATTATTTTTAAAATATTTATTTGTCAGTATTTATCGAATGTGTAGCGATTTTAATAAAATAAATAAAAAATATAAAAATAAATAATAAAAAATGTCGAAAAAATAATAAAAAAAATAAATAAAATTTAATTTTTATTTATTTTTTTATTGATTTAAAAATTATTTTTTTATTCTTTTATCTTCGCCATCCAGAAGAAGAGTTATGGATGTTTCTCTGTCAACTATTCTTGAGAAAATGCGTTCGTCATATCTGTCACGGATGTTGTCCAAAGTGAGATTTGATGTGATGATTGTTGGCAGTTTTTTCATTTTGCGTTCGTTGATGACTATATACAAATTTTCGATTGTCACATCTTTAAACAGTGGCTCTGTGCCAAGATCATCGATAAACAAAATTTCTGTGTCGGTGTAATTTTTAAGCAGTTCTTCATTGTTGGTTTTTGAAAACTCTTTGAAATCTCTGTTCATTTGATAGGCTGTTGTGATTTTAACAAGCCTGCCGCGTGAGATAAGTTCGTTTGCCATGCAGCGCATGAGATAAGTTTTTCCAACACCAGTTGCACCTGCAAGATATACAAGATTTTTTTTGAAATCACTTTTGCACCACTTTTGCATAAGGGCGTAGGTGTCATGCAGATTACCGCTTGTTTTAATTGCATCTTCAAAATTTTCCAATTTTTCAAAGCCGCTGCCCTTTAAAATTGTGTTTGAAATTTCTTTTTTTAAACAACTGCACATTTGGCCGTTTATATTGCCTTCGTCTTTACACTTTTCACAGTTGTAGGCGGGTTTGACATTTTGCAAAGAATATTTTTTCTTTAACTCTTCAACTTTTTCTTCAAGATTTTTTATTTCAGCAGTTAAGTTTTGTGTGTTTTCGTTGTAGGCCTCTGTCTTTGCTTTTTCAATGACAAGTTGAGTGAGTTTTTTGTTTAATTTTTGATATTCGTCATTTTGCAAAAGCGGGGACATAGCCTTTTCATATTCTTCTTCCGCACGCCTTTTGTTTTCTTGGATTTTGATGAGGGCGCTTTGAATTATGCTTTGTTTCATATCACACCTCAACTTCATTTATCGACTGGAACAGGGCGTTCATCTCTTCTTTGGTGTATGCGCGGTTTGTTGCAAAACTTGATTGCTTTGTTTTTGGGTTGACTATCGAAAAAGACGCCTTTGCATCATCCAAAGTTTTGATGTTTTTATCATGAAAAGTTGACAAAATGCTTGAAAGATATTGCATAGGCTGGTCTTTGCCAGCGGCCTGCGAAACGGCGTAGTCAATCACATCGTTTGGCATCTTCCAAACTTCTGTCCAAATTTTGTATTTGTCGCGGTCATACTGATTGACGTTGCGAGAAAGCCCAATCCCTTCCAAAATATCCTTGATTTGTCTGTCTTGCACAAGCACACTGTCGAAATATTCTTGCAAACTCTTTTCAGTGAGAATGCCCAGTTTATGGAATTTGCCAAGCGCTTTGTTCATGCCTTCAAGCGTGCGGACACCAGTTTTGAAGCAGTAATTTGCCACATCTTGAAGCATTTTTTCTGTGAAGCCCATTGAAAGCCACGGGAAGATGTAGTTGTCCACAATCGGCTCGACATTTTCATAATAAAGCCCAAGATTTTTTGCAACAGACTTTGCAATCTGTGAAGATTTGGCTTTTTCCGCCTCATAAAGTTCGATTTCGTCCACAGTGAAAAGTTTTTGGGCGTAATATTTGTCCAAAACGGCGTCCATGGCTTCAAATTTTTTCGATTTTACATTTTTTGCGACAAAGGCAAGCACTTGTTCGTCAAAGCCTTCTTCGTTCCACTTTTTATAAAGTGTGCGCTCTTCAATATTTGGCAGGCGCTTTAAAGACAAAAGTTTGCAAATGTTTTCCATGCCGCTTCGAAGGGTTTCAAATTCCATAAGGCGCTGTTCGACTTGTTTGGCGGTGGTGATTTTTTGATTTGCCCAGTCCTTAGCGATTGTTGTGATGTAGGCATAGCCCACATTGTCGCCTTTGACGTTTACGCAATAGCCAATTATCATGATAAGCGCGTCTTTTTCCATGTGCAGACGCTCTATTATGTCATAATATTCGCGATATTCGTTTGGCGTGATCATTCTGCCACGCAAAAGTTCTTGCGCCTCTCGATTGAAATTTTCATATTTTTTGGCGTTATATTTTTTTGTGTTGTTTATTACATCCGAAATAGGCAAATATCTCACTTCAAACGGAATTACATGCAGAATTTGCACCAAGCCCTGTTCTTGCCAAAAAGTAAAGGCTTTTTCAACGGTTTCTTCATCCAAATGCAGTTCACTTGCAAAGTGAGAAAGCGTGTTGTCATCGGCGCTGCTGTCCTGGCATTTATAAAGCCCATAGAGATACACTTTCACGAATGTTGCGTCCGCAAAAGGCAGATAGTTGTTGATGAAAATGTTGTCAACTGCCGTGGTGTTGTTTGCGATTGAGTCGATTGAAAACTTGCAAAATGCCATAACAAACCCCTTTTTTAAGATATACATAAATATAACACAAATTAAAATTTTTGACAACTTTTTTGATAGAATGTTTTTTGCGGGGCGCGAATAATTATATTTTATGAAAAAATTGAGTTTGTTTTTGATTTTGATATTCCTTGTGCCAACTTTTGTTGTCGGCTGTGCACAGAAAGACGAAAAACTTTCGAAATATTATATTGATGCGACATATGATGCCGAAAGCCAAACGCTTGAGTGCGAGCAGTCCGTTTTATACACAAACAACTCTGACAACGCTCTTGGGGAGATTTGTTTTTTTCTGTATGCAAACAGTTTCAGCGATGTGGCGTCAACAAAGGCATATTTCAACAAGACATATCCAAATGGCGAAGATTTTGGCAAGATTGAGTTTGAAAGCATTTATGTGAATGGGCAGCCAACAAATTATGAGATAAGTGACGGCAAAAATATTCTCACAATCACGCTTGACAACACGCTTTTTCCGCAAGAGTGCATCAAAATTGACCTGAAATACACTGTCTTTTTGGCAAATGTGCGCCACAGACTTGGATACTTTGACGACACGGCAAATTTTGGCAATTTTTTTCCGATTTTATGCGTCTATGAAAATGGTGGCTTTATCAAAAATGATTTTGCACTGAATGGCGACC
>CANRFP010000086.1 GCA_947629895.1 uncultured Clostridia bacterium
GCGGAATTGCTTGTTCAAATTCAACCGCACAAGCCGCTGTAATAGAAAAATGCAAATCGTCCTTTGTGGTTAATGTTGCAAGCTGTGAATGCCCAGGAAATATTTCTGGTGTGGTTGTTTGTGGAAACGGAAAGATTGACATCAACTCTGAAGATGTTCAAGGGGCACACATGGAGCCATCAAGCAAAAACAATATTGTGTTTAACCAAGTTAATTGCAACACCTAAATTGGAATAGATAGAAAGAAAAATGAGTATAAATAAAATGTGAAAAAGTTTATTTATGCTCTTTTTTTGTTGATTATTTGTGCTTTTTGCTTGGCGGGTTGCAACAAAAATGAAGTTCCAAACCAAATATATGAAAAAAATGCGTTTAGAATATTGCGACAAGTGGATTCAAATGGAAAAATCAATTTGTCCTACATTTTTCCTGTCAACAGTGAAAAACTTGAACAGTTGCAGTTTGATGAAACTGATGTGAAAATATACAAATTTTATCTTTCCACCTATGTTTCAGCGCTTGCTGATAAATATAGAGAAGTGGCGGGCGAGGGCACAAAAATTTCAAAGTGCGTGTATTACACCGATGTTGACGGCGTGGGCTTCATTTTGGAGTTTGATGACTTGCAGGCGCAAAAGGATTTCTTTAAAGTTGAGGACGAGGAGGAGTCAGATTTAAACACTCAAACTTCTGGATTTTTCATAAAAAAAGTGAAAATGAGAACAAATTTTCCAATTTCAAGTGCGGAGGCGGCAGAAAATTTAAAAGAGATTTGTCGCCTTGCTATGAACTCTTGGAGCGTGCAAAATCAAATTGACAAGCAAAAAATTGAAAGCTTTTCAAGCTGTCTTGATGAAAGTTTGTTTATTTATGACACCGCTTCACCAACAAACAGTCTGAAATCAAATGTGATGTATGAAGGCAATGGCTTAAAACACAACCTTTTTATTAAAAGCCAAGAGGAAATAAGCCAAAATGCCCAAATAGAATTTTTTATAACCTATCCCAACACAGCAATTTGGTATTTGTCCGCACTAATTTTTGTTCCACTTGGAATGCTCCTTACTTTTCTTTTGGAAAAAAGAAAAGTAAGCAAAAGAAAACCAATTAAAAACCAATAAATGCATGGTTTTTGGAAAATGCCAAGCAATAAAAGTGATCATGGACTGTTGGAAAAAGAAAAGTAAGCAAAAGAAAACCAATTAAAAACCAATAAATGCATGGTTTTTGGAAAATGCCAAGCAATAAAAGTGATCATGGACCGTTGGAAAAAGAAAAGTAAGCAAAAGAAAACCAATTAAAAACCAATAAATGCATGGTTTTAGAAAGTGCCAAGTAATAAAATCGGTCATGGACCGTTGGAAAAAAGAAAAGTAAGCAAAAATCATCCATGATGGTTTTTAAAAACTCTTGCTGTCATTCTGAGCGCAGCGAAGAATCCAAAGAACAACGCTTAAAGTAGATGAGATCCTTCACTGCAGTAGCGCCAACGCCCGTAAGGTCAGCGAGATTGCTTCGCAATGCAGGATGACAATAGACACCCCATGCTGTCATTCTGAGCGCAGCGAAGAATCTAAAGAACAACGCTTAAATCTCAAAAAATATAAAAAAACACTTAAAAATGTTTGATTTTATTTTATATATTGTTTAAAATAATAACATGAAGAAAGTTCTTATGAGCTTAATGATTATATTTTGCTTATCTTTAATTGGGATAAGTGCATTTTTTATAACAGGCTGTGGCGCAGCTTCAATAAGTGACGGGGGGGGGATTAGTGACCCTGGGGATTTAGATAAGCCAGAAGAAGAAACTCCGCCAGACAATCAAGACGGTGCCCCTTCAACAGATGACCCTCCAGCAGAGGCAGCAAAAACGGGAGCTTGGCACTATAACATTCAATTTATATCAGTGTTTTTAAATGCTGAAACACCATCAAAGCAAACATATTATCAGGTGACAGAAACACAAGAGAAACAAACTTCATCTGTTTATCACCCATTTGGAACCACAACCTTTCAATGCTATGAAGGTAACACAACGCCAACCACATTTGTGGGCACTAACAGTCCAAAAGGAGTGGTTACACCAAGCAAAGACAGCAGAACAGGAATAAGCACAGACGACAAAACTTATAAAACCAATGGATATTTTAAATGGATAAGAAATCGAAGCCAAACCAATTGGTCGTTAAGACATATGTCAGTGAAAGGAACCCCAACGGACACGTATGGTTTTTATGGTCCCACATCCACAAACCCTCTTCCTGCAAACAGCAACACCAATCCTTGGCCTTCTTCTTTGGGAACATCAAATACGTCAACCGGCACAACCTGGTATATTTACAATGGAAAAACTTTTACAACAAACCACCAAACAGCTATAAATGGTGAAAGCAGTTATTTGGGATCAACAACATCCAGCAACGAATTGGGCACTGTGTATTTGATATGGCGAGAAAAAAGGTCTTTATATTTTTATCAAAATAACGGTGGAAGACCAATAAATACATATAATATTGGGTGTGGAATAAACTTCACTTTTCCATCCAAAACCACAGGATCAAAGACTGGTTACACCCAAGCGGGTTGGGCAACAAAGGATGGCAGCACCACTGTTGAGTATTCGTATGGGCAAAAGGTGCAATTTTTTGGAACGAAGGGCACAACAGCTTACAATTTTTATGAAGTATTGACGCCAAACAGATATAAAGTCACGCTTAGCAACAATTTTCCAAGCACTGCTGGAACAACAAAAAGCGTTAGCCCAACAAGTTTCTATGCAGAATATGACTCAACCACAAAATATTCTGCTGCAACAGGAACAGGAACAATTACATACCAAGCACCGATTTGCCCTGGATACACTTTAATTTCCTGGAAGTATGGAGATACGCACATGATGTCTAACACAGGAACTTTAACACCCAAATGGTCCCTTACTTCCGCTTGTACACTTACCGCCAATTGGCAGGTACTTGATTACACAATAACTTTGAATCCAAACGGGGGCTCGGGAGGCACAACAAGTGTCACAGCTACATATTATAAAGTCCCGTCTTGGAAAATCACACCTCCGAAGAGAACGGGTTATACATTTGATGGTTGGACAACAACGCAAAATGGCTCAACACTTTTAATAAGCACTTCGGGGTCGTTGTGTACAAGCATCACAAGTTATTCAAACTCATCAGGACAATGGATATATGCTGGCAACACAACTCTGTATGCTAAATGGACGGCAAATATTTACACCCTTACAACATATACGAATGCTCCGACAAGTGAAAAAGACACTTCAAATCCAACCTGGACAACATTATATGTTAGATATGGGACTGGTTATTCCACTTCCTCAAGTGCAACTTCTTATGTAACTTCAATAAG
>CANRFP010000087.1 GCA_947629895.1 uncultured Clostridia bacterium
GCACTGCGTTGGCAATTTTGCGCAATCGTTTAATTGGTTTGTTTTGATAAAAAGTTCGTTTGGCGCTTATTTTTTTGTCTTTGCGCCGATTGAAAAGCGCATTTCATTGGCGCTTTTGCGCAATCGCTTAATTGGATTGTTTTGATAAAAAGTTCGTTGGGCGCTTATTTTTTGTCTTTGCCCCGAGTGTAAACCGCACTGCGTTGGCGGTTTAGGGCAATCGCTTTTATGAAAGTAAAATCTTCGAAGAATTTCAAAAATCTTTTCTTTTTTCTCCTTTTTTTTAAAAATGTATTGACATTTAAAAAAACAAAATGTAAAATATATATGAAAGTTTGATGAAAAGGAAAGCATTCCCAATCAGTAATAACTTTGTGGATAATATACCACGTGAGTTTCTTTCAGGAGAAGATGAAATTGAAATTTCATCTTCTTTTTTTATTCAATAAAACTCTTTATTGTTTTAAGTGCATTTTTTTCAAGCCTTGAAACTTGCGCTTGAGAGATGCCAACTTCTTCACTCACTTCCATTTGCGTTTTGCCAACATAATAGCGCATCAAAAGAATTTCCTTCTCGCGCGGAGAAAGGTTTTTGATTGCATCAGTAAGTGAAAGTTTTTCCACAACAGACTCATCGCAATTTTTGTCATCTGCAATTTGGTCCATCAGCCTGATTGTTTCGTTGCCGTCATTGTAAATTGGTTCGTTCAAAGACAGCGTTTCACTTATCGCATCCAGTGCAAAAGTCACTTCACTTACAGGAAGTTCCACAAGTTTTGCAATCTCTTCCAGCGTCGGTTCACAGTTGTTTTTCTTGATAAATTCTTCCTTGGCTTGAAGCGCCTTGTATGCAACATCCCTAATCGAGCGGCTCACCCTAAGACAGTTGTTGTCGCGAATATATCTTCGAATTTCCCCGACAATCATCGGCACGGCATAGGTTGAAAATTTGACGTTCAGCGTTTCGTCAAAATTGTCAATCGCCTTCAAAAGCCCAACGCACCCCACCTGGAACATATCGTCCGCCTTGTCGCAATGCCCCGAGAAGCGTTGCACAACCGACAGCACAAGCCGCAAATTTGCGACAACAAACTTATCTCTTGCAAACTCATCGCCCGCCTTAACCTGTTTCAAAAGTTCCATGATTTCATTGTTTTTAAGTTTTGGAAGAGTGGAAGTGTTCACTCCAGAAATGACAACTTTGTTGGACATACAAACTCCTTTTTAAGGTATTGTGCCAAACAAAATTCAAAACTATGCCACAAAAATTAAATTCGACAAAAAAAGTGTAAAAAACAAAAATTTACACTTTTTTCATCAAAAAACATCAAAAATCTTCACTTTTTTCAAGTTTTTTACGCATTTTTGCTAAAATTTTCTTTTCAATGCGTGAAATATAACTTTGACTTATGCCCATCATGTCCGCAACTTCCTTTTGCGTTTTTTCGCCGCAGCCCACAAGCCCAAAGCGAAGTTTCATGATGATTTGTTCGCGTTGTTCCAGGTTTTCAATCACGTCCATCAAAATTTGTTTTTCCGCACTCATCTCAATATTTTTTGAAACGCTGTCTTCATCCACTGGAATGATGTCCGCAAGCAAAAGTTCGTTGCCTTCGCCGTCAGCGGAAAGCGGTTCGTCCAAAGACACTTCGATTTTCATGCGCGTGTTTTTTCTAAGTTGCATCAAGATTTCATTTTCAATGCAGCGGCTTGCGTAGGTTGCAAGTTTGATGTTTTTGTCAACGCTGTAAGTCTTCACCGCCTTAATCAGCCCAATCGAGCCAATCGAAATCAAGTCTTCAAGTTCAATCCCAGACGTTTCAAATTTCTTGGCAATATACACCACAAGCCTAAGATTGTGTTCAATAAGTTTGTCTTTTGCCGTTTCGCTTCCACTTTGCAGTTGCATCAACAGCGAAAGTTCTTCGTCAGCGCCAAGTGGTTGCGGCAGTGCCTTGTTGCCGCAAATATAGCACATCAGCCCTTCTGAAAACTCATCTCTGTGCAAAAATTTGTAAAATAAAAGCCTTATTTTAAATAAAAGTTTCATAACCCCTCCTTTATGCGAAACTGTTGTTTAAAATCACATCCGCGTTGAATGCATAATCAAAATGTTTCAAACAAAGCCCAAGCGTGGCGTTTTCAAAAGTCTGCCCCTTTGCAACAATTCTGTCAACCTGAAACACCAAAATTTTGTCTTTCCCAGAAAGCGTGCTGAGATTGATATAATGCGCACACTTCAACTTTTGCAAATGCTGCCCCGAGAGAAGTTGCTTTTCGTCAATTCCAAATAGTTTTGAAAACACCTTAAAATTCACCAAATTCACGGGGCTGTCCGTCACGGGGTCGTTTAGAAAATTGCCGCTGTCCAAAAACGCCCGCCACTTGCCGCTGCTGTCCCCGCTTGTAATTTCAATATCAAAACAAAAGTTGTCGATTGCGCGTTTTTTTGAAAATCTTTTGATGACAAATTTGACGACAAAATAAATCAAAATGACAAACAAAAGCAACACGAGTGTGTTTTTTATGCCAAAAAATCCGTCAATAAAAAAACACACTCCCCCATAAAGCAAGTTTGAAAGCAGATAGCATCCACAAATCACGCAAAATTTTTTGAATTTTTTAAACTTGAAAGTGATACAAATTGCAATCACCGCCATGCCAACATTTGAAATAAATTGCCCCACATTTGACGGCTTTAAAGTGTTTATCGCAACGGCAAGGCAGCCGCATAAAAACGCCGACAAAAGATAAAACTTGCCCTTTTCTTTTAAAAGCAAAGAACTTGTTTTAAGCACAATCAAATTTATGAAAAAATTTTCAATCAGCACAAATTCGACCATACAAATATTTTATTTTGCACAGTGAAAATTTCCAGCATAAAAAAATGCAAAAATTGGTGTTTTTTGCATTTATTTTGTCATTTATTTATTTTTGTGAACTTTGTCAATAATTCCGCCGCCAAGACAAGTGCCGTCTGGAAGATACAAAACCACAAACTGCCCTTCCGTCACGGCGCGCTGCGGAACGGCAAATTCCACATGGATTGTGTCCTTGCCAGTGATGAAAACTCTCACTTTTTGGTCACTTTGACGATATCTAAACTTGGCAAGGCAGTCAAATTCACTCTCTTTTGGCATTTCAGGTATCCAATTGAAATCGGTTGCATCCAAAGAGTTTGAAAACAGCGCGTCACACTCCCCTTGGCTGACATACAAAACATTTTCTTTCAAATCTTTTTTCAGCACAAACCAGCGCTGCCCGTTGCCGTCCGCCTTGCCGCCAATGTTAAGCCCGCGGC
>CANRFP010000088.1 GCA_947629895.1 uncultured Clostridia bacterium
GCTTTTTATGGTTGTTCAGCGTTAACAAGCATAACCATTCCAAATAGCGTTACAAGTATAGACGGTTGGGCATTTTGTGATTGTTCCGGTTTAACATCAATTACAGTTGCCGAAGGAAACGCAACATATAAAGACTATAACCAAAATGTGATTGTTGATACTTCAACACACACTTTAGTTTTGGGATGTGTCAATTCCACAATTCCAGACGATGTGACAATTATAGGTTCTTATGCTTTTGATGGCTGTTCAGCGTTAACAAGCATAACCATTCCAAATAGCGTTACAAGTATACGCGGTTTTGCATTTTATGGCTGCTCCGGTTTAACAAGTATAACCATCCCAGATAGCGTTACAAGTATAGGCAATGATGTATTTTATGGTTGTGAAAATGTGGTTATTATTGCCGGAAGCAAAGAAAATGCAAATTCTCTCCAAACCGACAGTAGTTATCATTTAACAGCCTATCAAGACAAAATTACATATGCAGTTGAAATACAATTCAAAAAAGGCTCGAAAACAACCACGCAAAAGAAACTATATAAACAAGATGCAACGTGGTGTTTGCAAGAAGATGGCACATGGAAACAAGATGAAGATTATCAGTTGCCAGATTTGGACAAAGGATATTGGCAAGATGAAGAGGGCAATGAAGTTTCTTTGGAAGCCTTAAATGCCATGTTGAAAAATGGTGAGATTGAAGATGTTTATGTCTTGAATTTTGTAGAGCAAATTAAAAATGCACAAACACCTTCTTGGCTGTGGATTTTGCTTGGTGTTTCCGGTGTGTTGATTATTATGTTAATTGCTTTAGCAATAATTATAAATTTGCGTAGACAAAAATATAAAAAGGTTAAAAAAGGTTAAAAAACAAATGTGATTTTAAAAAAATAAAAAAATCAAGCCGTTGTGCTTGATTTATTTTTTGTCCATGCCGGCGGAAAGGTCGTCCTTCATTTTAAGATGTGCCCCTTTTTCTTTTGCCATATCAATCGATTTTATTGGCTGCACAAAATCCTTCAAAATTGGTTTTGCTTCCTTTATTTCTGCAAGTTTTGGAAAGAAATTGTTCTTTTTCATCAAGGTGTCCAACACTTTTTTCAAGTTCAGCCCATTCTTTGTGAAATTTGGATTTTTTATCCCCATTTGCTGAACAAATTGATTGAACTGTGCGGCAATTGCAGCGCCCACTGGTCCGCAACTTGGCAAAAGCGCAACCATAGAGTTCACATAGGCAAGCGAACATTTGCTCAATGTTGGCGCAAGCAAGCCATACATATGAATCCTGTCAAACAGTGCTCTTAAAAGCGGGTCGTCTTCCAGCCCCGTTGTTCCGTTTGCAAACACATGCCATTCTTTGTAAACATAATTGACAAAATCTGGATGCTCAAATTTCGTTATTTCCGCAAGACGGGTTTTGTATGTTATGTTTTCTTCGTCTATTCGCACTTCTTGCTCCTCAAAAACAAGAGATGCGTGCTGAGATTTGCCAGCAATATCAAAAGCGATTGTGAAATTCATAACAAATCGCTCATCTGCCGCTTGGGCATAAACGGTGTCGCCGCTTCCGCCGCAAATGGACTTGGTGGCTTTTATGAGATAATCCTGCATCTCAGGCTTGATTTTGTATGTGCCATAAATGGAAAATTCGCCAACCATTTTGTTGTCAAACTTAATTTGGTCATACATAATCCTAAGATAATCCCTAAGTTCGGGGTTGTTATCTATTGCGGCATCATTTTCGCCAAATCTATAATCGTCAAGTTTAAACTTATCTTTCATACAAAACTCTCTGAAATAATTATAACTTAACAAAATTTTTCTTGCAACAAAAAAGCGCTATTTGTTTTGATTTTCACTGAGGATATGTTATAATCACAATCGAAGGAGAGAATATGAAAAATTTAAGATTTTTTAGATGTAAACATTGCGGAAATGTTGTTGTTAAACTGCTTGAAAAAGGTGCGTCTGTGCAATGCTGCGGCGAGCCAATGGAAGAACTTGTTCCAAACACCGTTGAGGCATCTTTTGAAAAACATTTGCCTATGGTTGAGGTTAAAAAAGGCATTGCAACTGTGAAAGTTGGCTCCGTCCCTCACCCTATGGAAGAGGCTCACTACATAAACTTCATCGCCATTGAGACAGAGGAAAACTGCTTTGTTGCCACATTAAAGCCAAAAGCAGCACCAGAGGCAAAGTTTGTTGTTGGTGATGCAAAAGTGCTTGCCGCCTATGAATACTGCAACTTGCATGGCTTGTGGAAAACAGAAGTTAAGTGATTTTTAATCTAGAAACAAACATTTTAAAAAACTCCTGCATAAAAATTGTTAGGAGTTTTTTATGGCTAAAAATAAAAACATTTTTGATTATTTATCTTCGCAAAAGCCCGATGCTAGCGCAAAAATTGCCGGCGGCTCAAACTTTCCAAAAATAAATGGTGAAGTGCGCTTTTGGCAGATGCCCAGCGGCGTGATTGTTGTGGCTGAAATAGAAAATTTGCCAACCACAAAAAGCAACATATTTGCTTTCCACATTCATGAAGGCGAAACCTGTGAAGATGATTTTTCAAATACAGGCGGACATTACAATCCGCTAAATTACCCTCACCCAAATCACAGTGGAGACCTACCTCCTCTTTTTTCGAACAACGGGGAGGCCTGGCAAGCATTTTTCACAAATCGTTTTTCCGTGAACGAGATTATTGGCAAAGCAGTGATTATCCATGAAGATGTTGACGATTTCACAACTCAACCTTCTGGAAACTCGGGCGAGAAAATTGCTTGCGGCATTGTTACAAAAAATAAATAATATCACAATTGCTTGCCCTAAAATATTTAAATAAATATACCCCTTTACAACATCTTGCAACGCCCCACTTCGCAAAAGTGATTGCCCTAAATCCCCAGCGAAGCGGGATTTACATTCGGGTCAAAGGCAAAAAAAATAAGCGTCATGCGACGCTTTTGTCCGAAGGACAAAACAAGCCCTAAGCGCAATTTTTTACCTGGCAGGGGTGGCAGGATTCGAACCTACGCATGCTGGAATCAAAATCCAGTGCCTTACCGCTTGGCTACACCCCTATATAAAAAAGCCTTTTCGGCTTCTGGTGGCTCGCCCGGGATTCGAACCCGGG
>CANRFP010000089.1 GCA_947629895.1 uncultured Clostridia bacterium
CCACCTACCCCCTAAATTTCAGGGGCTTTTTCCGTTAGGAAAAGCCCATGCAACATTCGACACAGTCGAAATAAGGTGGGGGGTTATATCCACAGCCCTTTTTATTGGTCGTATTGTTGGACTTGACCTCGACTTATAATCCTAACCTTAAGAGCAGGCAAATTTTTCAAGCTTACCAATTTTTCTTTTCTTTTTTGTGGTTGCGGTTTTGTTTTCTCTCTTCCACCATTTTTGCAAACCACTCAACCATATTTGGGTCTTGATGAGAGAAAAAGCAAGATGTTTTTGTGTCTAGGCTTTCAATCTTTTTCATATCATCGGCAGAGAGTTCAAAATCAAAGATATTGATGTTTTCTGCCATTCTTTCTTTGTGGGTTGATTTTGCAAGAGCCACAATGCCACGCTGCATCTGCCACCTTAAAATGACTTGCGCAACAGATTTATTATACTTTTTGCCAATTTTCATAAGTGTTGGATTTGAAAACATATTATTCCTGCCTTCGCCAAAAGGCGCCCAGCTTTCATGCACAACTCCGTATTTTTCCATCCATTTATGTGCTTCAATTTGCTGATTTAGTGGGTTGGTTTCCACTTGATTGACCATAGGTTTGATTTCGTTAAACGCACACATATCGACAACCCTATCAGGATAGAAATTTGAAATGCCTATTGCACGAATTTTGCCTTCTTTATAGAGTTCTTCCAAGGCTCTCCAAGCGCCATAATAATCTGCAAAAGGTTGGTGCAAGAGCATAAGGTCAATATAGTCCGTTTGAAGTTTTCTTAAACTTTCAAGCACCGATTTTTTACATTCTTAATAGCCATAATGTTCAACCCAAATTTTGCTTGTCAAAAAGATTTCTTCTCTTGGCACGCCTGACTTTTTGATTGCGTTCCCAACTTCTTCTTCATTAAAATAACTTTGCGCCGTGTCAATAAGGCGATAGCCAACAGCCAAAGCATCTAGCACACATCTTTCGCATTCTTCCTTTGAAACTTGATAAACGCCGTAGCCAAGTTGCGGCATCTTTACGCCGTTAGATAAAGTGATATAATTCATAATTACTCCTTAAATTTTCTTTATAAAATCAATATGCTTGTTTGCACTTTGATTAAATAAGCCCTCGACAGACTGAACATTTGGTGCAAGTTTTTTAAGGTCTTTCATCGAATTTCTCATATATTGTGGATCGTTTGTATAAGAATTTGCAAAGACATAAACTTTGCCTTTGTAATTTTTCATGCCGTCAAAAAGAGTGGCGATTGGCATTGGAATTGTATACCACCAAATTGGGAAGAAAAGCAAAATGTTGTCATATTTGTTTACATCAAGTGGTAAAGCTTTAATTTCGGGGTGAAGATGTTTGTCGATTTCTTCTTTTGCTTCGACATAAGCACAGGTGTCATAATCATCTGAATATGGCACACTTCTCTCGACTCGAACCGCGTCAAAGCCGAACTCTTTATTTACACTTTCAATTAAATTTTTTGTGTTGTTTGAATATGTGAAATAAATAATCAAATTTTTCATAATTTTCTCCTTTTAGGCAGCACCTTGCCCGCCATCAACGGCAATTATTGCACCATTAACATAACTTGCATCTTCGCTTGCCAAAAATACCGCAACTCTTGCAATTTCTTGTGGTTCGCCAAATCTTCCGCATGGAATTGTTTTTGCGATGCTATCTCTGTGAGCTTTTTCGGCTTTTTTATCCAAATTTGTAACATTCCAAATGTTTGTATCAATCGCACCTGGAGCAATAGCGTTCACTCTTACGCCATCGCCAGCAAGTTCAAGCGCCCAACATCTTGTGAAGTTTTCAACTGCTGCTTTCGCACCAACATACATAGAAAGGTTTGGCGCACGGTGGGTTGCACCAACGGTTGAAAGATTGATAATATTACCTTTCGATTTCAAAATGAGTGGCAGAGCCTCAATAGTCATTTCCACAAGCGCACGACAATCAAGCGCAAAAGCTTTGTCATAGTCGGCAACAGTAATTTCTTTTAGTGGTTGAACAGGACACCAGCCAGCATTATTTACCAAAATGTCAAGCCCGCCAAATTTCTTTACAGCAAAGGAAACAAGTTTTTTAATATCTTCCGTTTTTGTCAAATCACCAACAACATAGGAAATATTTTTGTTTGCTGCTGCGGTTTCTTTTAAAGGTTCTTCGTGTCTGCCGATAATCACAACCTTTGCACCCTCTTTTGCATAACTTTCAGCGATTGCTCTTCCAATCCCAGAACCGCCACCTGTTACGATTGCAACTTTTCCATCAAGTTTTTTCATATTTTCCTCCTTAAATATCCTTCTTTGGGTCAAGTGACATATTTTCATACATTTTCAGCATACTTGGAGATGAAGTGTAATACCTCTTATTTTTGTCCACTTTTGCAATTTCTTTCATTTCAGCATCAGTAAGTGTGAAATCGAACAAGTCCGCATTTTGCTTGATATGTTCTGGATTTCTGCTGCCAGGAATGATGATGTGTCCGCTTTGAATATGCCATTTCAAAATTATTTGTGCATTAGATTTGTTATATTTCTGTGCCAATTTAGCAAAAACAGGCTCTTCCATCAAAGATTTATCGCCATGCCCAAGTGGATACCATGCTTGAATTTTTATGTCATCTTTTGCCAAAACTTTTTTAAGTTCGTTTTGTGGATAATATGGGTGTGCTTCAACTTGTATAAGCGCTGGCTTAATCTTGCAAATTTTCAAAATGTCTTGAAGTGGTTTGCCTTCAAAGTTTGAAAGTCCAATGGCTCTAACTTTTCCTTGTTCAACCGCTTTTTCCATCATCTTCCAAGCAGCAACATAATCGCCTGCGGGTTGGTGAAGTAAAAGTAGGTCAATATAATCGGTGTCAAGCCTTTCCAAAGTTTCGTCTACTGCAGTGGCTTTTTTGTAAACTGTTGGCCAAAGTTTTGTCTCCAAGAAGATTTCTTCTCTTTTAAGTCCACTTCTTTTCATGCCTCTACCTACTGCCCTTTCGTTCATATACGCATTTGCAGTGTCAATAAGTCTGTATCCAAGTTTTAAAGCATTGTAGGTCGCCTCTTCTGCATCTGCTGGGCTCATCATAAATGTTCCTAGTCCAATCAA
>CANRFP010000090.1 GCA_947629895.1 uncultured Clostridia bacterium
GGGGCAATACACCGCAGTTTTCTCTTCCACAGACAAAAACACGGGCGAAAATTTGGTGGAATATGTTCAATTGGATGAGTTTAGGTTCGAAAAACTTGCAGATGATGACAGTGTTGTGCAAGAGCAAGAGGAATTGTTTAATGTAACTGAGATGGACATTTTGCAAGGGGCAACACCTGCTTTGGAATATTCTTTCAATTTTCAATCCTCTGACACTCCAAACGGGCTTGAAATAACTTCAAATGAAACCTATCAAGTTGCCGATTATTTGAATGTTCACAAGGTTTTGCTTCTAACTTCTATAAATGACCCAACCACTCCAAAGAGTGTTAAGGCAAATGTGTTTATTTCAAGTTCAACGGCAAAAATGAGCAAAGAGTTGATTAAAGTTTACTTCCAATCATCCACCGAAGATGTGAATTACAGCAACGGGGAATATGAAGTGAAATTCAACTTTAATTACAGCGGGGAAGAATATAGGCTTGTTCTTATTTACAAAATTTTGGGCTTGGAAGATGTAAGCCAAAATGTTGACGAAGATTTGCAAAATGATTTGCAAGAAAATTCACAAAATGCTTGACAAATTTGATTTAATATAATAGAATATAAGCGTAATTTGAAAGACAAGTAGCGGCTTTGAAGTGCACAGAGAAGGGTTGGCTGGTGAAAAACCTAAATGGATAAGTTTGTTGAAACCACTTTCGTGAAAAAAATTACAACCTAAAGAGTGGCGAAAGTTTGCTTTTCGCAATTAAGGTGGAACCGCGGTTAATAAAATCGTCCTTAAACATTTTTGTTTAAGGATTTTTCTTACTTTTCTTTTGGAAAAAAGAAAAGTAAGCAAAAGAAAATCGCTAAATGATTGATTTTGCAAGCCCAACATCCAAAAAAGCGGTCATGGACCGTTGGAGAAAAGAAAAGTAAGCAAAAGAAAATCGCCCACGCTCAGCAAAAGAGGTCCTTCACTTTCAGGATGACAAATTGTTATTAAAGACGTTTGCTTGCTGTCATTCTGACCGGAGCGGAGCGAAGTGGAAGAATCTCAAAAAATTCAGCAAAATAAAAGCGGCTATGAGCCGCAAAAGGAGAAGAAAAATGAAAGATAAAAATGACAAATTATACATGGCAAGGCACAGTTTGGCGCACATTTTGGCAAAGGCGCTTATGGAACTTTATCCAAGCACAAAACTCACCATTGGCCCAGCCATAGATGACGGCTTTTATTATGATATAGACCTTGATGAGGCGCTTACGCCAGATAATTTTGATGCCATCGAGAAAAAGATGAAAGAAATCATTGCAAAGGGCGAGCCTTTTGTTAAAAAAATTGTTTCAAAAAAAGAGGCACTAAATCTTTTTAAGGGCAATCCTTATAAAACTCAAATAATAAATGAACTTCCAGACGGCGAGGAAATTTCAATATATTACACGGGTGACGACTTCTTTGACCTTTGCAGCGGCCCTCATGTTGAAAGCAGCAGAAACTTGCAAAACTATGCTTTCAAACTTCACGCTGTGAACGGGGCTTATTGGCGCGGAAACGAAAAAAACAAGATGTTGCAGCGTGTTTATGCCTATGCTTTTCCAGACAAAAAACAACTTTCAGAGCATATTGCCATGCTTGAAGAAGCCAAAAAGCGTGACAACCGCAAACTTGGCAAAGAACTTGGGCTGTTTATGATTTCACCTGAGGGGCCAGGCTTTCCATTTTATCTTCCAAATGGAATGGTTGTGAGAAATTTGCTTATAGATTTTTGGAGAGAAATTCACAGAAAAGCGGGCTATAAGGAAATCATGACACCAATTATGCTTTCGCGTCATCTTTGGGAAACTTCTGGGCATTGGGACCACTATAAAGAAAACATGTACACAACCAAAATTGATGATGTTGATTTCGCCATCAAGCCAATGAACTGTCCAGGTGGAGTTTTGGTTTATAAAAGTGAGCCTCACTCTTATCGTGATTTGCCACTTAGGCTTGGAGAACTTGGGCTTGTTCACAGGCACGAAAAATCTGGCGAACTGGGTGGCCTTATGCGTGTTCGATGCTTTACGCAAGATGATGCGCACATTTTCATGACACAAAACCAAATAAAAGATGAGATAAAAAATGTTGTTGCGCTTATTGACAGCGTTTATAAAGTTTTCAACTTGAAATATCACGTGGAGCTTTCAACGCGCCCAGAAAACAGTATTGGAAGTGATGAAGATTGGGAAAATGCAACAAAAGGATTGAAGGATGCACTTGACGATTTACAATTAGACTATGTCATCAATGAAGGTGACGGGGCGTTCTATGGGCCAAAAATCGACTTCCACTTAACTGATGCCATTGGCAGAACTTGGCAATGCGGAACAATTCAACTTGATTTCCAACTTCCACAGCGTTTTGAACTTGAATATGTTGGCGAGGATGGCGAAAAACACCAACCAATTATGATACACCGCGTAATTTATGGCGCGATAGACAGATTTATGGGAATTTTGATTGAACATTTTGCTGGGGCGTTTCCTCTTTGGCTTGCACCGGTTCAGGTTAAGGTGCTTTCACTCACTGACAGGAACAATGACTACGCAAGGAAAATTTACAACCAACTTTTTGATGACGGCTTCCGCGTTGAACTTGATGACAGAAATGAAAAAGTTGGCTACAAAATTCGCGAGGCTTCATCCATGAAAATTCCTTATCTTATCATCGTTGGAGATGAGGAAGAGAAAAATGGCACAATTTCAATTCGTGGGCGCGGGTTTGAAAACAAGAGCGGACTTTTGCTGGCAGATTTTGAAAAAAGGCTTAAAGAGGAAGTTGATTCGAAAAAAATCAACTAAATTCGACTTTTATCTTGAAAAATTGTTTTGAATATGCTAAAATTTATGGTAGTATGATAAAAGGAGTAACCTATTATGGGATTTAACGAATGGATTTTGCCTCTTGGCGTTATTTTCATGATTTTGTTTTCCTGCTTCTATTTGAAATAGAAGGCAAATTTAAAAGGAGTGAATATGAACAACCAAATAATAAACTATGT
>CANRFP010000091.1 GCA_947629895.1 uncultured Clostridia bacterium
TAGAATTGACAGGATTGAAATCGATAAGCTGTTGACATTCTCATATCTAAAAAATGAGAAATGAACAAACTTGTCGATGTCGCAAGTTTTGTTGATTGTGAAGATATAGCTGAAAACACCGCAAATTTTGACTTTAATACTAAAGTATTAAAGCAAGGCAAAGCAAATTTGCCCAAAGAGCAAATAAACAGGATTGGAATAATCATAGCAACCGATCTCAAAAACTTTGCCGAGTCCGATGGCAACTTTTCAACCTTATCCGTAAATGCGGTTTACACCCATTTGCAATCCACTCAACAAAACTGAAAAAGGAAGAAGTTTAAACTTCTTCCTTTTTAATAAATCTTTACTTTTTTTAAAAATTATGCTATAATTAAAATTATTAAAAGGAGTATATATGTTTGGTTTTAACAAAAATAAAAGTGCTGCTGATAGATATAGAGATGCAGACAAATCAACGCAAAAATTAAGAGATAAACGATCAAAATTGGATCCTATTATGGACGAAAAGAAAATCAAAAAAATTAACAAAAAAATACATGAGAACAATGTTGAGAAAGAGATTGCCACGAAAGAAATGAGTCGTCCAAAAACTGAAATAAAGAAAACGACAAACAACATCAGTTTTAATTATAATAAAAATGACAATGGTAATCATGCTCATCTGCATTATCATCCCGCCAAGAAGAAATGAGGAGGTTTTTATGTCTGCAAGTGATTGGGTTAATTTGTCTTTATCAATACTTTCATTTATTTTGGCCACGTTTTCTGTTGTCACCGTTGTATTGACATTAAAACAGAATAATAGAATGATTGAAAGCAATTCAAGACCATATGTCACAATATATGGTGACATGACTAATTTTTCTGACCCACAATTTTATTTAATCATAAAAAATTTTGGCAAATCAGGTGCCGTCATTAAAGATTTTTCATGTGATATAGATTTGTCCAAATATAGTTATGGGATTTCAATAACTCCTTTTGAAAGCATAAGAAACACAATGTTGGCACCTGGCCAAAACATTGTTTGCAGTATAGATCACAGGAAACTCAACAAAGACAATATCAATGTTTTAAATTTTGTTGTTGAGTACGAATTTCAAGGCAAATGCTATAAAGAAAATTATCCTGTTAACTATGCAGCTTTTCGGAAAAATATTACAACAAAAGCATCAACTGAAGATAGTGAATTAAAAACAATATCATACACATTACAAGAAATGGTCGAAAAAGATTTATAAATTATTAACACCTTGCTAATAAAAATTAAAAGAAAAAGAAATGACAAAAGAAGAATATAAAAAATTATTAAGTAATGCTGTTATATTTTATAATACAGCTAAATTACTGACAGATTCTTTTAACGAAAAAATATTGACAAATAAAGGAGAAGCAGCATCCTTTTTTATCTCATCGATAATCAACTATGCATTTTCCTCCGAACTTTTTATGAAAGCTGTATTAAAATATAATGGCACCAATTATAAAAACATCCATTTGCTTGATAAATTATTTGAAATCTATCCATCAGATTTGAAAAATGATATTTACAAGAGATTTAATACTTCTTTTCAAATAAATCACATTGATTTTGACAAAAAATTAAAGTCTATTAGTAATGTTTTTGTAGACTGGAGATATTTTGTTTTTAATAATAAAAGCTTAACTATTGACAATGTTTTTTTAGTCAATTTTTGCATTAGTTTGCGGAAACAAGCTTTTTCTCTTTTAGATTTGTAGATTTTAGATAAATTAACTTCCTAAAATTGCTTTGTATAAAAGCTTTTTCAAAAATCTGTCACTTAAGCTTGCAATCGTTAAAATCCTATGATAAATTTATAAAAAATAATAGGAGTTTAAAATGTTAGAAAGTGATGAAGTTATTAAGCGAATGCAGGAAGATGCGAAGAAAAGACAATTGGAAACGCAAGAGATAAATAATAAAATTTTAACTATTCCAGAAAATCTTGCGGAGGATGAAAAAATCGCTTATGCGGAAATTGTTCAAACATTGAAAGAAAGCATAACTTACAGGCTCTCAGCGACCGACACGGAACTTATTTGGCAATACTGCCAAATCAAGGTTATGAGAGACAGAGCGTGGCGAGAATATAATAAAAATCCAGACAGATATATTCGCATTGTAACAGGAATTTGCAGTGATGGCAAAACTCCAAAGGTTATGGTGAAAGAAAACGAGCACTACAAGACACTCATTGATTGCAACAAACAACTTGAAAAAATTTTGAAAGATTTGCGTTTAACACCAGAAGCAAGGAGAAAGAAATAATGAAAGACTTGAAAATTGAATATATTGATATCAACAAATTAACACATTATGAAAAGAACTCAAAAATTCATACAAAACAGCAAATTGAACACATCGCAAACTCAATTCGTGAATTTGGCTTTAACGATCCACTTGGAATTGCTGGAGAAGAGAACGTCGTGCTTGAGGGGAATGGACGCGTGGAGGCTGCAAAACTTGTTGGACTGACCAAACTCCCTTGTGTGCGCCTTGACCACATGACAACGGAAGAACAACAAGCTTATGTTATCGCACACAACTCGCTTAATCTTGAAACTTCTTTCGATGATGGAATTTTATTCCAAGAATTGAAGAAATTGCAAGATTTTGATTTTACAGATTTTGGAATTGATGTAGATAAATATTTAAAGACATGTGTTCGCGTTCAAAAGCGAATTTTGAAGCCGAATAAAAAAGTTCATTATTTGATTAGTCTTGACATAAACAAAAATGATGAAATAGCAAATTTAATTGCCAGAATGCAAAGAATAGAAGGGGTGGAAATTGAGTCGACAATCAACTAAAACAGATAACAAATCTATTGCAAATAAAATTTTTATTCGCAAAGAGGCAATTAAAGATTTAAAAGAAGTGAAAGTGTTAGATTTGTTTGCTGGGAGAAATGTTCTTTGGAGCAACATTCACACTGACAAGT
>CANRFP010000092.1 GCA_947629895.1 uncultured Clostridia bacterium
GCGTCAGACCACAAGAAATTCCATTTTGGGCATCCTAAACACAGAGGGCGCACAGATAATTTTTGTGGACACGCCGGGCATTCATCACAGCAAAAACAACTTGGACAAGTTTATGAACAAAAATGTTAGAAACGCCATTGCGGCAGCCGATGTTGTTTTATATTTGTTTGACGGCAGCATTAAAATGGACGAGGAAGAAAAAGCATATATTGAAAATTTATCAAAAAAATGTGAAAAATTGCTGTTAATTCAAACAAAAAGTGATAAAAAACAAGAAAAATTCGATTTTTCTGCAATTTCAGTTTCTTCGCAAACGGGAAACGGCATGAAAGAACTTGTTGAAAAGATTGTGGAATTTTTGCCGGAGCGCCAACCAATTTTTGATGAAGAATTATACACCGACAAGAGCATAAACTTTCTTATTGCCGAAAAAGTGCGTGGGATTATGCTTGAAGAATTTGACAAAGAAGTTCCCCACGGAGTTGCGGTTGTTGTGACTTCTTTTGTTGAAGAACAATCGCTTGTTAAAATTGACATCGACATCATTTGCGAGAGAGAACAACACAAAGGAATTATCATTGGCAAAGGCGGAAAGATGCTGAAAAAAATTGGCTCGCAAACAAGAGAATATTGCCAGCAGTTGCTGGATAAAAAGTGCATGATAAACCTTTTCGTTAAGGTGGACACAAATTGGCGGGATAAAAATATTGGGCAATATGGTTATAATTAAGGGGCGGCAGCCTCTTTTTTTTTGTATTATTTTCTTTTTTTGAGGCAAAACTAACTTCAAGGAGGAAAATATGATAATAGCAAACTACATCGCATATGTGCTGACTTTGATTGGCGCATTAAATTGGGGGCTTGTTGGAATTTTCAATTTCAACCTTGTCACTTGGATTTGCGGGGCATACAGAAATGGTTGGGCAATCGCCATCTATGTTCTCATTTTGCTTGCAGCAATTTGGCTTATCATTTCGCCAATCATCTCACGCGGAATGCTGGATTTAGGCTGCCCTTACAAAAAGGAAATGCAAGATAAAGACAAAAAATAAAAAAAGGAATTGAAAAATTCCTTTTTTTGATTGATTTTGAATGAAAGCAAAAGTGCGAATTAGAAAGTGCTTTTAACCATTCCGCCGTCAACATTAAGTGCAACGCCTGTGATGTAGTGGGCTGGCTCACTTGCAAGGAACACAACTGCGTTTGCAATTTCTTCTGGCTTTGCATATCTTCCCATTGGAATGTTTGTTTTTGCAAACCAATCAATGGCTTCTTCTTTTTTCATGCCTGTTGCGGCAGCAAGTTGGTCTCCAAGTTGGCCATCAGCGTGCCAAAGTGGGGTGTCAACAGGGCCTGGGCAAACAGCGTTCACATTCACGTTGAATGGTGCGCAATAAGCAGAATAATCCTTTGTAATCATGATGTCAGCAGCCTTGATTGTGTCATAGCTGATAAGTCCGCCTGGTTGTTTTCCAAAAATTGATGCGGTGTTCACAACACTTCCCCAACCATTTTTCTTGAAGTATGGAATGCAAAGATTTGTAAGGCGAACAGGGGCATACATCATAAGTTCTGCGTGAGCTCTGAAAGTTTCCTCTGGGAATGTTTCCATATCACCCATTTTTGCAGTGCCGGCATTGTTTACCAGAACATCAATTCTGCCAAGTTTCTTTGCCACATTCTTAACAAATTTTTGGCAATTTTCTGGGCTGGTTACATCAACTTTTTCAACATAAACTCTTTCGCCAAGTTCTTTTTGCAATTTTTTCAATCCTGCAAGATTGATGTCGGCAAGGGCAAGAACTGCGCCTTCCTTATAGAATGCAGTGGCAATTTCTTTGCCAATTCCTGATGCTGCACCGGTTACGATGACAACTCTGTTTTTTAAACCTAAATTCATAAATTTAAACCTCCTATATTTATGATAGTAAAATTTTATCACCTTTAAACAAATTTTGTCAAACATTTTGAAACAAAAAAAGCACCACAAGGGCGCTTTAAATTAATTGTTTTGTGGCTTGTGGAACGCTTTTTATCTTTCCGTTTTGCATAAGATAAATTTGTCCATAAAATTTTGCATTTCCATTTGAAATTTTTATGTGTGAGCCGTTGGTGAGGCAATATAAAGGAAGGGTGTGGCTGTCCTTTTTCAAATAGTCATTCATTATGTCAATTCCTTCGTCAACTTGTTCGTTTCCTTTTTCAAGATTGAAATGAGGAATGATTGTGAAATTTGTCAAACCCAAACCATCCATAAATTTTGGATCTTCAAGTTCATCCAAACTTTCTGGATAATTGTAAACTCTTTTTGCCAAATTCATTGAGCCAGCGCTTTGTCCCATAACAACGCCGTTGTAGGCTTTTAAGAGTTTTGCCAAATTCATTTCTTTGCAAAATTGATTTTGAGTTGGAGTGTGACCACCAGAAAGAAAAACAAAATCGGCAGTTTTTATTATGTTTTCAATATCTTGCCTGTTGCGATTGTCAACAAGAATAAGGTTTTTAAAACCAACACCAGACATTTTAAAACTTTCAAAAGTGACATTTGCATACATATCATTTGTTTCGCACGCTGGATTGCTGACAATAAACACAAAGTTGTCAAATTTCTTAACGCTTTCCTTTATTTGTTCCACCAAACCATTTGAATTGTCCATCGGGCAAGCATAACGCACGCCATCAATTTTCACTGAAGCACCAATATCACTTGTTAAAAAAATTGTTTTCATAATTTTCTCCTAGACTGCTTGATTTGGATTGTAAATAATGTTTTTTCTGACTATTATGCCTAAATTGTGCCTAAAAAATTTGTCACACATAAAACATACAACATGTTGTGGTTTGGGAGATGCAAGAACTACTATATAGTATTTAAAAAATTTGGCAGGGGTGGAAGGAATCGAACCCTCCTCTGGAGTTTTGGAGACTCTCATTC
>CANRFP010000093.1 GCA_947629895.1 uncultured Clostridia bacterium
TAAATCCGTCGACTATGTCTTCGATGGTTCGAATCCATCCCTGCCCACCAAGTGAAAAAACTGCATCTGGGGCTTGTTTTCGTGCAAGCCCGAAAAGCAGCGCTTTTAGATTTGTTTTTTCACTTTCGCCGCCAGACGAAACTTTCACTTCGTTCAAGTTTGCGGCGACTCCCTTGCGAAGTAACTCCTCCGAAGAAAAAGTAGTTACAATAATTTTCATAAATTGCAAAAGCGTCGCTTGACGCTTATTTTTTTACTCTTGCCGCCATACAAAAATCGCAGCAAGGCTTGGCGATTTGCGGCGACTACCTTGCGAAGAAACTTTTTTATGAAAACTGTTTTAAAGTTAAAAGAATTGACTTTTTGTGTAAAGTGAATTATACTTTTAATAAGGAGAGATTATGATTACAGATTATAGAAAAAAACACATTTTTGGTGTTGCTGAACTTTTGAAAAAATGGGGGGGAGAAAGGTTTTTCTGAAGAAAAATGTAACGAACTCTACACGATTGGGCTGTTGCACGATATAGGCTACGCTTTTTTGGAAGAGAAGGATTTTATAAAACATAATGTTGTTGGTGGCGAAGTGCTGCGAAAACAAGGATACAAATTTTGGAAGGAAATTTATTATCACGGAGTTGTGAACTCTCCATATCAAAGCGAATATCTTGATTTGCTTAATTTGGCAGATATGCACATTGACAGCGAAGGAAAATACGTTACTTTGGATGGTCGCTTGGAAGAGTTGAGCGAAAGATATAATGTTGAAATAGAAAAATTGGACAGTTATCCAATGATTCAAGAATTAAAACAAAAAGGGTTTGATTAGAATTAGGAGCAAATATGACAGACAAAGAATATATGCAAATTGCAATAGATATTTCTAAAAAGGCAAAATATCCTTATGGCGCGATTGTTGTGTCGCGGGGGGGGGTAATCATTGGCCGGAGCGACAGCAAAAGGGTGAAATTGAATGGCTGTTACACTCATGCTGAATTTGTTGCAATTCAGGACGCACTTAAAGATAATAATTTGTATGGCGAACTGAAAGGCGCAACAATGTATGTGTCAACTGAGCCTTGCCCTATGTGTATGGGCGCAATTTTGTATGAAGAATTTGATAAACTCTACTATGCCGCGAAACTTGAAGATAGCGACAAATATTATTGTCCCAAAGTGCTTGTTTCTTGCGAGACAATAGCCAAAGCGACAAAAAATCGAAAAATAGAAATTCACAACATAATGCGAGCAGAAGCAGTTAAAGTATTAAAAACGCGGGTGCAGAAAATGTAACGTCCTTTTTTAAAGAAAGATAAAATTCTTTCTTTTTTTATGTTTATTGCTTGGAATTTTGGTGCGGGTAGTGTAAAATAAAAAATAAGGAGAGGGATATGTTTAATATTGCTATTGATGGATTTTCGGGCAGTGGAAAATCCACCTTAACAAAAGAACTTGCAAAAAAATTGGGATTTCGAGTTCTTGACACGGGGGCTATTTTCAGATGTATGGCATGCGGCTATTCGAAAATGGGCTTGGGAGAGCCAACCGAAAAAAATATTGTCAACTTTTTGAAAAAAGCCAAAGTTGAAGTGAAGTTTGATGACAATGGACAGCGTGTTTTGTTTAATGGCGAGGATGTCACACCTTATATCAGGGCAACGGAAGAAATTGGCTTGCTTGCAAGCAAACTGTCCGCTTTTCCAAAGGTGAGAGAAAAATATCTTGAAATTGCAAAAAAGTTTGCAGAGGAAAACGACTGCATTATGGAAGGCAGAGACATAGGAACGGTTGTTATGCCAGATGCTGATGTGAAAATTTTCTTGACCGCCGATGAAAAAGTGCGTGCAAAAAGACGATGGAAAGAACTTTATGAAAAGGACAAAACTGCCAAATTTGAAGATGTTTTAAAACTCATGAAAGAGCGTGATGATTGCGATGTGAACAAAACATGTGGCAGATTGATGCCAACCGAAGAAAGCATAATTGTGGACAACTCAGACATGACCTTTGCTCAAACGGTGGATTATTGTTATGATTTAATAACTAAAAAAATTGATTTAAGCAAAAAAGTGAATGTTGCTATTGACGGCTATGTTTGCAGTGGGAAAAGCACAATTGCCAAACTTTTGGCTAAGAAACTTGGGTTTAAGGTGTTTGACACGGGTGCAATTTATCGCGGAATTGCGTGTGCGTTTGATTATATGCACCTTGACGAGAACAAAATTGACGAAAAATACATTGAAAAGTTTGCAAAACAAATCAACATAGAAATTGATTTTGTTGACGGGTTGCAACATGTGAAAGTGAACGGCATCGACCACACTCAGTTTATTAGAACGGAAAGGATAAGTGCGCTTTCAGCCAAAATTGCACCATTCACATGCATTCGCGACAAAGTTTTGAAAATTCAAAGAGAGTTTGCTAAGAACAACAACTTGGTTATGGAAGGCAGAGATATTGGCAGCCATGTTTTGCCAAACGCTGATTTCAAATTTTTCTGCACTGCTGACGAGAATGTGAGGGCAAAGAGAAGATTTGAGCAGCAAAAGGCTATGGGAAAAGATGTTACATTTGCGAATGTTTTGAAAGAATTGAAAGAGAGAGATTATCGTGATGTGCACAGAGAACATGGCGCGATTGTGATGACAGATGATGCAATTATGCTTGATACAACAAATCAAAATGCGGAGCAAAGTGTGGATTATTGCATTGAACAAATGAAAAAAAGAGGGTTTAGAGGCTAAACTCTTTTTTTATTTTAGGCATATTTTGTGAACACTTGGGGTGGTGTTTGACAAAAAAGTGAAAAATTTTCAAAAAAGGCAAAAAATTTTTGAAAAAGTGTTGACAAATGTTTGGGGAATATAGTAAAATACCAATGTTGCAACTCAA
>CANRFP010000094.1 GCA_947629895.1 uncultured Clostridia bacterium
CAAAAGTTCAATCTCGCTGTCTTTTGCAAGTTTGACAGTTGAAAGTTTTTCAAAATCTGTGGCGTTTAAAATTTTCAGCGCCATATAAACAGTGCGCGAAAGCATTTGCGCCGTTTCATTCTTGCACGCCACACAGACAAGTTCACCAATCGCGTAATTTATATACAAATTGTCAAAATCCTTGTTGCCGCATGCAGAACATTTGTCCGTGTAAAGGCCGCTTCCCGTGATTTTGAAAAGTTCAATCAAAAACTTGTCCAAACAATAAAGCCTTTTCACACTTGAAAAACATATATTTTTAAGCGTTTTCAGCGTCAAAACAAACGCCTGCGCCCGCTCTTGTGCGCTTGAAAAGTCGATTTTCTCCAAAAGTTCCAAAACCGCAGCCGCTTCAAAATATTTGTCAATATCCTCGGCAAGTTCGTGAAAATTCTCTATACTTTCAAAGTTTGTGACAACAAAGCCACTTTTGCCTTCTTCGACAATAAAATTGCCATATGAAAACATATTTTGCGCGATTTTCATCTTCGCTTTTGGCGATTTCACGCCCCGAAGCGTTGCCCAAACCTTGCCCTTTTCAAGAGAAAAAAGAAGAATATTCACATCCTTCTCTTTCCTGTCGTTTGATTTTAAAACAATTCCTTGAATTTTTTCTGACATTAAAGCGTTCGTCCTTTTTCGTCCATCTTCTCTTTGCGCATTTCATTTCTAACCATAAGTGGCACAGGGTCACCGTCAAAACAGAACAAGTCAAAAAGTGCATCTTCTATTGTGGGTTGTTGTTTCTTTTCTGCCATGGCCGCCTCCTTTAAGATAGTTTGCGCAAAAACCTTTCTTGTATGCTTTCTATTATCATTTTAACAAGCATTTTTTAAAAAATCAAACAAATTTTAAAGAAAGTTTATGTATGTGCCAAAAAAATTTGGCACATAAAGATTAAAGTTGTCTTACAAGCATACTTGCCTGCGAAAATGTGGCTGCTGTGCCAGAGTTGTTCACAAGCGTCAAAACGCCGCCCTGTGGCACAGTTATCACCGTTGTCCTTTGCAAATTCACAGAAGTTCCCGCTGCCCCAGAAACGCTGACAAGCGACTGCGTGACAACACTTCCATTCACAGAAAGTGCCACGCCAAGTGTCCCGCTTGTTGGAACTGTTCCCGAAGCGAAATAGTTGATTTCATAACTTCCAGCGCCAAGTTGAACTCCGCCAGAAATCTGAACAATTTCGCCCGAAGCAAGCGTAAGTGGAATGACTCCGCCCGCCGCAAAACTTCCGCCAGTTGTGTTTGTCAAAAACGCAAAACCAGTTGAAATAACAGGATTTATCACATCATTTGAACACTGCAAGTTTACAAATGGACAAAAGATAGGGCAAGGATGATTGAATACGCAACAATTAAATCTTGGCATAATCTTTCTCCTTTGGTGCACCTATTAACACTCTATGCGCGCTTTGAAATTGTGTTAATTTTTTATAAAGGCAACAAAAAAACTGCAATTTCTTGCAGTTTTTGTTAATTTTTAAGATAATTTTTCAGCATCAATGCCTTCGCCTATCCAGCATTCTTCAAAAATCTTGTTTGCAAAATCTTTTTCCACTGTTTCGCTTTGTTCATCAAAATCTGGGAAAACAGCAACTGCTGAAATGATTTCGTTTGCCTTTGTTTCTGCTAATTCTTTTATGTCTTGATCATTTACAGTTGATGTTTCGTTGATTTTGATTTTCTTCTTTGTTTGAGTGTTTGCATCCACAAATATAAAGCCATCCAAAGTTGTGCCGTCTGCAACTTTTGCTTCTTTTATTGCTTGTGTTGAATTTTTATATGCAAATGACAACATTCCCATTTGATAGATTTTGCCATTTTCGTCTGCAGCAGCAGTAAATTCACCCAAAGATTTCACGTATCCTTCTTGAGTGTAGCCCTCATCTTCTGGAGTTGCGTCATAATATACATAAGAATTAAGTTTCCATCCAAGTTTTGAAGTCTGTTGAACTTTGATGCGCCAAGTTGTGAAATCAGAAGGTTCTTTTGCTTCTGGACAACTTTCACTTTCTGACTGTGCTGTATCTATTGAAATGCTTGCAAGCACACTGTCATCTGTGACTGTTATTTTTGCATAATATGTATCTCTGTGATAAGATGTTCCGTCTTGTTTATATGAAATTTGAGATTTGTAGATTGCATTTTGGTCAAAATTTGTTGGAACAGAGCCAAGCACAGACTTAACCATGCTTAAATGCAATTTCGCTGTAAATGGCTGATATATGCTTGGAACATCCTCATCGCCCCATGTTGCGTCCATAATATCCCCGCTTTCAAAATTTTCATAGTCCAAAGCATCCGCCGAAGTTGATCCCGTCTGCACTGCCTTGTTAAATCCAAGGTCATTGTAAACCCTTTCAACCAAAGCCTTTGCGTTGAAACTTACGCCGTCATTTTTTAAACCGCCAAAATAGAGCCAGCCAAAAACAACAGCAGCCACAGTCGCAATAGTCAAATAAATTGAAATAATCGCTGTAAATACCTGTTTTTTCATTTTTTCTCTCCTTTTATTGAAAAGTGTTTTCACTTTTCAACCCCATAATATCACGGGGGGGGAGTTGTCAAGCAATTTTTCAAAAAAATCAAAAAATTTTTTTAAGAGATGTTTCGCTGCGCTCAACATGACGAAAGTTGGGCCTTTCTGAATCACCTATTCGTCATTCTGAACGAAGTGAAGAATCTCTTTTCGCAGCTCCCGCTTTCACATATAAAATATTCCACAGTAGTAGCGACCAAGTCGCCAAGCATTGCTGCGACTTGCGTTTGGTCGCTA
>CANRFP010000095.1 GCA_947629895.1 uncultured Clostridia bacterium
CACCGCCCTTCAAGAAGACGACCGCGTGACAACACTTTCCAAAGGTGAAGAGCCAAGAAGATATTTGATTGTTTTCCCAAAAGAATATCATGACAGATAAAAAGGGGTTTCGCCTCTTTTTTTTAATTGAAAAATATTTGCAATCAAAAAATACAAAAAAATTAAATAAAAATTATAAATAAATTAAAAAAATCAATAAAAAATTCAAAAAAATCATTTTTTTAATAAAAAAACAGCATTTTTTGCTGTTTTTTGATATTTTTAATTATTTTTTATTGATTTTTATTTTTTAATTAATTTGCGATTATTTAATTAAAAATGTGAAAGTTAACAAGACTTAAATTAAATTTCAACTTTAAATCCATTTTTGCTCCAAAGCCAAAATATGGAAACAATTTTTGTTTTCACATGCAAAATTTATTGTATGAAGAAGCGTGTTCGGCGTTTTCGATTTGTTCGCGAAACCTCGAAAATTTGTCAAGGGTGGAAAGAAGATATCGCTCCCTTTCAATTTCATTCATGTTTGAAAAAATTTTGTCGTCAATTAAGTAATGCATTGGATTGGAAACAACTTCGTCTCGTGAAAGCAAATCCTCAACCTTATTTCTAAATTCCTCATCATCATTAGAGATAACTTTAATTTTCATGGTTGGCACATTTTCTTTTCCAACCAACCTTCTCTTTGCACGCTGCGCAAAGTTTCTTAACATATCGTTTCTCATTTTTTCACCTCCAACAAGCAAATTATACAAAACGAATGTCCACTTTTAAAAGAATAACTTATCTTTTCTTGTCGAAATTGGTTTTAATTTGTTTTATCATTTTTAGTTTCACTTTCATATATCTTAACTATGAAAAATAAAAATGCTTTTATCGACAAAAACTCCGTCATTGGCAAAGGCGTTGTGATTGAAGACGGCGTTCAAGTTCTTGGCGAAAGTTTTGTTGGCGACCGCTGCATTCTAAGAGCGGGAACAAAAATTGAAGACAGCGTTTTGGGAGAAGGTTGCGAAATTGAGAACTCCAAAATTGTTGCCTCCAACTTTGGAAAAAATTGTCATGTTGGCCCCTTTGCAAATGTGCGAGCGGATTGTATTGTTGGCAATAATGTGAAAGTTGGTGCTTTTGTTGAACTTAAAAATGCAACAATTTCAAATGGTTGCAAAATGGCACACCTTTCATATGTGGGTGATGCCGATTTGGGTGAAAATGTGAATGTTGGCTGCGGAGTTGTTTTTGCAAACTATGATGGAGTGAACAAACGCCGCTCAAAAATTGGAAACAATGTTTTTATTGGATGCAACTGCAACATTGTGGCTCCTGTCACCATTGAAGATGACACTTATATTTGCGCAGGAACAACTGTCACAAAAGACACTCAAAAGGGCGATTTTGTTATTGGAAGAGTGCGACAAGAAAACAAAGAAAATTATAATTACATTAAAAAATTGCAAAACAACAGCAAAAATAACACAAAAAACTGAAAAAATAACAAAAAAACATCAAAAATGATGTTTTTTTATGTTTATTTTGTAGCTGATGTTTCTTCCTTTTCTTTTTTCGAACTCTCATGCTGAATGTTTTTTGCGTGCCTATTTGGCAAACGGTCCACATAAGCATACGCGCCCCACAAAGGCACAGTGAACACAGCAGTGCTACAAAGCCAAGCAGTCCCCTCTTTAAAGTTATCGTTAACTTCGTGCTGGTATCTAATTTTTGTTTCTTCTGGAATTTCTTCGTTGTTCATAACAAATTCATTCTCATTCAAATCTGGTATTTCCTTTATTTTTTTGTTGTATTCTTCTGTTGACAATTCATGATTGGCATGTTTTTCTTCCAGCTCTTCAAGATATGAATTTTTATATTCCAAATTTTTTAAATCATAGTTGTATTCGCCCAGAATTTCATTTTTTACTCTCATTGATTTGTATGCTTTTGATGCACCAATCCCCACACAAGCACCAATTCCTGCCACACCAGCAAGAACCAAAGATAGCGCAATCATTATATCTGCTTTTAGTTTTTTTGTCATTTTTAATCTCCTATACAAATATTTTATCACACAAAAAAACCGCTGTCAATATGCATTTTAATAAAATTCAACAAATTTTCTTTTGTATAAAGCTTTTCAAAAATAAATTTTCATGAATTTTATTCAAACACTTGACAATAAAACAATAAATAGTTATAATTAAAGGGCATTCAGAAAAATGCAACCCAACAATCGGTTGGGGCAACACCGTGAAGCCAAGCGTAGCGAACGCCATTTGCACAATCGCTTCTTCGACCTGCAAATATAAGGTGGACACCTTATCTGGTGATGGACAGATGTTAAAGTCGTAAACACATACCAATTTAATACAATGGCTTGTAGCTCAGTCGGTTAGAGCACCACCCTGATAAGGAAAATTTAACCGAAAAATGACAGATGTTAAAGTCATAAAAACATACCAATTTAATACGATGGCTTGTAGCTCAGTCGGTTAGAGCACCACCCTGATAAGGAAAATTTAGCCGAAAAATGACAGATGTTAAAGTCATAAAAACATACCAATTTAATATGATGGCTTGTAGCTCAGTCGGTTAGAGCACCACCCTGATAAGGAAAATTTAGCCGATTTTGGACAGGTGAAAAGTCCGTAAAAAACACGCAAAATTTAATAATGGCTTGTAGCTCAGTCGGTTAGAGCACCACCCTGATAAGGTGGGGGTCGG
>CANRFP010000096.1 GCA_947629895.1 uncultured Clostridia bacterium
TTGAGTTGCAACATTGGTATTTTACTATATTCCCCAAACATTTGTCAACACTTTTTCAAAAATTTTTTGCCTTTTTTAACTTTTTTTTCAAAATCTTGGCAACACGATGCCCAGTGTTTGCCATTATCACGTAAAAACGACGCAAAAAGTGGATTTTATCATTTGAAAATTGCGCGCAAAATCAAACCAAAAACAAAGCTTACAGTTGCCAAAAACATGCTTCGCAAAATCAAAAGTCCAAAAGTGCGGTGCTTTTTCCTTTCATCGAAATTGAAAGTTTGTCCGCCTTTTTTCAGATTAACGCAATAAAAATAGCCCTTTTTGCTGTCAGAAACAACAAATTCAATTAAGTTTTCGTTTGAAAGCGACACCATAATTTCATCAATCTCTTCAACCGACAAAATAAACCTTTTGGAAAGCGCCTGAGTTATCTCTTGCGGCGAAATAAGATATGTCCGCCTTTGCTGACATTTGTTGCACAAATATGACATAACCATTTTTTCCTTTCTGGTCATAAGAAAAATTTTGCCAAAAAGTGCAAATTTATTCAATTCGCGGCTTAGTGAATAGGAATTTGCGTTTAAAACAAACTAAGTTTTATGATAGACACAAAAAGCAAACTCGTTCTTCAAATTTTGGCAAAAGAATGTAATGATGGGAGTTACAAAATTATTGAAATTCCTGACATCATTATGAGTCTGCCCCGCCATTTTCGGTTGGACAGCGACAGCGTGCGGCACATTTTAACCCATTTGGAGCGCCAAGATATAATTTCTGTTAAGTATGACGATGATGACGTTTATTGTTTGGCTGTTTTGCCCTATGGTTTTGAAATTTTGGAATCCGAAAAACCAATTTCTTTAAAAAAAGATAAGCCAAAAAATTGGAATTATTGGGGAATATTGCTTTATTTCCTCGCCGCCTTTTTTGGCTCTGCGATTGGAAGTGCGCTTTGGACTTTTATTTTTTCAAATTTAAAATAACTTTTCCTAAAACAGCCCCTCATCCCCGCCCAAACAATTAAAAAAACTCAGTTTTTCACTGAGTTTTTTATTAAAACATTTCGTGAAGAGCCTCAACATCAAAGTATGTTCTCACGCGTTCATCTTCTGCCTGACTGTAAACGCCATCTTCGCCAACAATGTAGGAATCCACCAATTCAACTCCGCATTGATTGCAAAATTCCTCAATCTTTTTGTAAGCAACTTTGTCTTCTGGAGAAGGCGTTGCGCTGCCGTAAGGATGGCAATGTGCAATCACCATGCTCGCCGGCTTTGCATTTGAAATGAAGTCGGCAATTTCAAGCATGGAAATGTCCGCTTCCGTTGGGCTTTTCTTGGCAATTCTCTTTTTGTGCGTCACAATTTTGCCAGCGCTCAAAGCAATTAAAAGGATGTTTTCTGTGTTTCTAAATCTCAAAAAGTCTTCAACAAGGTCAATCATTTCCGCCCTTGTGGTAACCACGCACTTTTTGCCCATTCTTGAAGTTGCAAAGTAGAAAAACATTTCATTGAAAAGAACGATGAGTTTTGCCGACCTTTCATTGATGCCCGGAACTTTCACCAAACTTGAAACCTCAGCAGAGGCAATGTTTGCCAAAGTTTCAAATTCGTCCAGAAGTCTGTGAGCCAGCGGATTTACATCTCCACGAGGGAAGATGTAAGTTAGAAACAGCTCAACCACTTGCACATCGCTCATGTTGTCAAGGCCTGCGTTGTAAGCCAAATCCACCAACCTTTTTCTGTGTCCCTCGTGAATATTTTTCTCATCTTTAACTTTCTTTTCCATAGTAAAATCATCCTTTTAAAACAAATTATTAAGTTAAGCCGCCTCAGGAACTGATGCCCCTTCTGGGCACAAGAAGTTTCCGTTCGCCGGCCAAATAACCGCTCGAAAACCATCTGGTGATTTTTTATAATAATCATTTGCAATATCTGCACCAACACCAACATAAGTTATTGAGTGTATAAATACGTAAAATGAATCAGAATCTCTAAATTGATTCATATAATTTAAAAATATCCCCGATCGAATGTTATTATTCCATTCTATTGCTTTAACTTCCTTTATCTTACCACCTACAGGAATATAATATCTATCCGCAGAAGACTTAGAAGAATAATTAAATTTATTCAGTTGAATATTTAGACCGTTCATAAATCCGAACTGAGAACTGTTTGATTGTTCATTAAAACTAAACCATTCTTGTACACTTTCAGTGCTATCACTAGATGAATTTGATTCTCCAGATCTATAAAATTTCCATACAGTATCCTTTCCATCAGATTCTTGATAGATTCTTCCAAAGCATCCTATTCCACCGCATCCGTCAAATTGTTTATCATAAGTGGTTCTAGCTGACAAGAAATTAATTTCGTTTTCCTTAGAATCTTCTGGTAGAACAATTTTTCCAATGGAACCAATAATCCCTCCATCTCCAGCAGCACCACCCGATTGAACTGCATTATTATACCAACCATTGACGCCATTGCCTCCAAAACCCGATATTCCAGACTGTCCAATACGTACCAACCCATTAAATTTTACGTCTTTAAGACAATTAATAGCCACATCTCCACCTTTTCCGCCTCCTTCTCCACTTTGTCCACTTCTTCCTTGAGAAAATTCACCGTCTACACCTTTACTTCCT
>CANRFP010000097.1 GCA_947629895.1 uncultured Clostridia bacterium
GTCACAAGCGCCAATGGCACGCCGCCAACAATTTCAATCATGGTCAACAACATTGTTGAAAGCGGAACAATTCGCACGGGCGTTGCATATGGCTCAGCAAATTTGACGGGAGATGCTCTTTTGACAATCCCAACAGATTCAATCCTTTCTTTTGAAGTGACTGCTGACACAGAATTGACCTATGACGAAAACTTTTTGATCATCGCCAAAATTGGATAAGTTTTTTGAAATGTTTGCATAAAAAAAGCGCCTTTTTAGGCGTTTTTTAACTTTTTGATTGTTTTGATTTTGCTTCTTGTTGAGCCCACGATATGTTTTGATAAATTTCTGCGATATGTTATCATAAAAGAAAAATTGGCGTCAAAATTTTGACCTCAAAAAGGAGGGAGGATGTTCACACTTGTTGAAGGGGAGAAAATCGCTGGAAAGAAGTATGATTTCAGGGAGACTTGTTTTGGCCTTTGTGTGAAAGACAGAAAAATGCTTTTGGTCGAGAAAAACGGACAGTTCTCTTTGATTGGTGGAGGAATTGAGAAAGGCGAAACGAACGAAGAATGTCTTAGACGCGAGTTTTTGGAAGAGTCAGGTTATTCAATCACCAAAATTGAAGAATTGGCAACAGTAGATTGTTTTTGGCTTGCCGATGGAAGATGGCCTTTGGAATCTTTGGCAAATTTTTATGTTGTCGAAGTTGCTGACGAGCACACGTCCCCAACGGAAGAAGGCCACACTCCAAAATTTGTTGACATTGAAAAAGTGGAGCCTCTTTTGCCTCTTCCATATCAAAAGCGCGCGCTGAAATATTTTCTTGAAGAGAAAAATTTTTCTCAAAAAAAATAAGTGTTTTAAAGGACTCTTTTGCTGAAAACAATCGAAAATCTGCGATTTTGCATAGCCCTTTGGCAAAAAAAACCTCAACGGCTTTATCTAATGGTAGTTTTTGACAATAAAAAATTCAACCCGTGTGGAAGTTCTTTTGACAAACACATAATTTGTGTAGGTTCTTATGGCGTCGGTTTTGGTGGACTGCCGGGGGCTCGAACCCCGGACACCTCGATTAAGAGAAAAAAATAATAGATTTTTATTAGACACTTTTTGTGTTATTTCATCTCCTACAATGCCCTAAAATACTGACAAAGATAGTGTTATATGGTGTTGTCTTTTTTCTTTTGAAATTGTCTAATATTGTTTTCGATTTTATAGTTTTTTATTAGACAATAAATTTGTTTTCATTTCTTGTAAAAAATGATATAATAAACATGAAATTAAAGTAGAAGTAAAAAGCATTTTATGGTGATGTTATGATTTTGTTTGATGAATTGAAATTCTCACAAGAAGAGTATATAAAAAATCTTTTATCAAAAGTAAATGAAAATTTGATTGATGGCAGTTTAACTCATGAAAGCGTTTCCAACCTTTCGCAAGATAATTTGTTTTCGATTTGGGGGATTCAATATCAAAATGTAAAGCATATAGACTTTTCACACTTAACAAAAGAAGATTTTGATAAAATCCCCTTTTCTTCAAGCACTTTGTTTTCAGACAAAATGCCAAAATTTTTTGATAAAGATAAAATTTTAGCGTTTAAATATTTTAACCTTATTGAAGATGATCAAGATGTTTGTTTGGCGATAATAGATAACCCAACGCAATTTTATCTTCATGATTTCTTTAAAAATAAAAACATTGAATTGGTCGATTACTCTGCAAAATCTAACGAAACGCATTTTCACATGGAAGGAGTGTTATGCAATATTTTTAGGTATGCAAACAATCCAAAGATCATTGCTTATACAAAATCGTGGAAGAAAAGGGGCGAATCCGTATTAAAAGCATTAAAAGATATATATAAACGCATAAAAAATGGTCAGCCAATTCATGCGATAAGCATCAGCAATCCTTTAATTGACAACAACACAAAGCCTGAAACGCAAAATCAAATTGAAAACATGGTTGAAAAATTAAAGCAGGTTGATTGTGAAGTCATTGATGTTCATAAATTTTTTAGAGAATTAAATTGCTCGGCCGCAGATAAACCTATGTTTGCACAAGAACAACTAACTTCATACAAATATACTTTCAACACTCCAAATAAGATAGGAATTCCAATTTCGCGCGTTATCACAGAATTTGGCAGCAAAAACGGCTTTGCAATCTCTGGCGGTGGACAAAGTTGGGCAATACCTATTGTCGCATATTTCTATGCTTATTGTAAGAGTAAGAATAATGAATTAACACTCGAAAATTTTGCTGAATTATGTGACAAGTGTTCCAAAAAAACAAAAAATTGCGAAAAAATAATTGATTTCAAAAAGTTAATCTTCCAGGGTTCGACACGTTCTTGTAATTGGAAATAGTATAGAAAGAATATTAAAAATTTTGATTAGATATTGAAAATCTCAGTAATTTATGTTATAATATATTTATGAAAACAATTCAGGAACTTAAAAAATTAGGGATTTTGAAAGATCACAACATCCCAACCTATTTGGAGATGGAAGAACTTTTTGAAGATGGTGAAAATCGCGTTGGCGTTGTGCAAGCAACAGGAACGGGAAAGTCTTTTGTTGCTTTTCAGTTTTTGTATGATAATGT
>CANRFP010000098.1 GCA_947629895.1 uncultured Clostridia bacterium
TTGAATATGCTTGAATATTATTCTTTTGTCGAACAAGAAGAAATGGAAGCCTTTACGCGTTGGCATGAAAAGATTGAACATTATGCCAAACAACAAGCCTATTTGAACGGTTATGACGAAGAAATGTAGTGCGTCAGAAAACAAAGGAATATTAGATTTTAAGGAACAGGATAAGCGGAAGAAACATTGTGCAGTGGAAAATTGCCACAAAAAGCCCTAAAAATAGGACTTTTTTTGATGTTGCAACCCACTGCATCAATGTTATCTTCCTTACTTTTCGACAAGTGGGCAAACCCACTTTCGATTTGCGATTAAATTCGCTTGTTTGATTAGCAAAAAATAATCCGTCACAAAAGGCGTTAAGCCCGAAAATCTTTCACTCGATGTGTTAAAGAACTATGGCCAATGTTCATTAGAAAGTAATTTAAAAATTTTTATTTAAGGAAGTGACTATGCTAAATTTAAACGAAATCAATGATCAAAACACCTTTGATTTAAAACAAGCAAAAACCTTTTTAAAGGCGATCAAAGGGAACAAATATGAGTGTTATTTCAAACTAATTATGACCTACGAACTATCACGACTTGAACTTGTAAATATGAAATGGGAAGATGTAGATTTTGAAAATGACACTATAAAAATTTATCCTATCAAGCAAGGAAGAAATACAAAATTTTACTATGATTGGGGCTGCGAAAGAAAAACAAATTTTGTTAGAGAATTTCCGCTGCTCCCAAATATAAAAAAGTTGCTGTTAGAACTGAAAGCCCAACAAGAACAAAACAGCTTGGCTGAAAATTACACTTTTTCAAACGAAGAACATATTGCTCTTAAAGACGATGGCACAAGGTTAAATTACAACACTTTAAGCCGAAATTTAAGATATGTTGGCAGAGATAACAAACTGCCGCAAATTTTGCTTTCTGGGCTATCCTGCTCGCTTGACGAGTTTATTTGCGAAAAAGCTCGCGACTATGATTATTATCGTGCTTGGACAAGATTTGATTTAAAACACAAAAAACTAAAAAATATTTACTCCGACCTAAACCTTAAACGCAACAAAAAGTTTTTGACAAGCCTTAATGACTTACTTGAAATTGCAAATCAACGCCATAGGGATATGGAGATGTGAGGTGCAATATGGACATTAAGGAATTAAGCGAGATTATGTTTAAGGATTTTCCAGATTGTGTCGATGTTCATCAACTTGGACAAATGCTTGGAATTAAACGAACAAAAACTTACGAACTTTTACAAAACGGAACAATCAAATCTTTGAAAATTGGTAAAGACTACAAAATTCCAAAATACAATGTGATTGCTTATTTGATTGGAGGCGAACAACTATGACAGGAAGTTTAAAAATTAAAAATGGCGTATATTATGCCGTTATAAACTATAAAGACAATTATGGCAAATATAAACAAAAATGGATTTCAACAGGTCTTAAAGAACGAGGCAACAAAAAGGAAGCCCAAAAGTTTTTAAAAGAACAATTAGATAAATTTAATCTCAACGAAATTTACGAGCAAACGCCAGAGCCACAAATCAACAATGATATCATTTTTGTAGATTATATTGCACAATATGTCGAGGATAAAAAGGAAGAATTGTCGCCAGCGGTTTATTATAGTTATTGCAATCAAGTTAAAGTTTTGACAAAGTTTTTTGGTGATAAGTTAAAACTAAAAGATGTGACCTATCATCATTTGTTGGACTTTTATGATTATCTTAAAAAAGAACGCGGCAACAAAAATATCACAATCAAACACCACGCCACTTTGCTGTCGCCCGCATTACGAAAAGCATATAGAGATAATTTGATAGCAAAAAATCCTTACGAGTTTATGCCACACATTAAAAGAGAAAAATCAAGAATGAACTTTTACAACAAAGACGAATTGGACGCTTTGTTTAAAGTGACCGACAAAACTTCTTTAAAACTTGTTGTGCGTGTGGCTGCATTTTATGGATTTAGGCGAAGTGAGTTGATTGGTTTAAAATGGGACGCGATTGATTTTGAAAATAAGATGATAACCATAAAACACAAAGTTTTAAATGTCGATGGTGTTTTCTATTTGTCGGATACATTAAAAACGCAAGCAAGCAACCGAACTTTGCCACTGCTGCCAGAGATTGAACAAATGTTTATTGAAAGGAAAAACGAAATTGAACACAACAAACAAGTTTTTGGCAAAAGTTATAACTACAAATATGTTGACTATGTTTTTGTTGACGATATTGGAGATTTGATAGACCCAAATTATGTCACGCGAAAGTTTGGCGAAATACTAAAGGCAAACAATTTAAAGCATATTAGATTTCACGATTTAAGACATTCTTGTGCAAGTTTGCTTGTTGCGAGCAAAGTGCCAATGAAAAACATACAAGAATGGCTTGGGCATTCAAATTTCAATACAACTGCCGATGTATATTCGCATTTGGACTATACCGCAAAATACGAAAGCGCCAATGCGATAAGCAATGCTCTTACAAACACAATTGAAAAGCAAGCGGAAGAAGAAAACGATGAAATGCTTGATGATGAAATTGCCGAACTTGAACAAAAACTTGAAGAAAAGAGAAAAGAAC
>CANRFP010000099.1 GCA_947629895.1 uncultured Clostridia bacterium
CAAATCCAAACACCAAAAACTCAACAAAAATTTCATATGCTTATGTGGCGCAGCAGGTAGCGCACAGCCTTGGTAAGACGATTTTGAGCCCTAAAATCTACTTGCAAACATTTCAAATTTTGTCCCCAAATTTCATACGCTGGTGTGGCTTAGTGGGAAAGCGCGGCCTTGGTAAGGCCGAGAGAGCGGGTCCGATCCCCGCCACCAGCTCCAGCCTAAATCCCTTTATTTTCGGGCAGTTCCGAGATTAAAGGGATTTTTATTTTTTCAAATTTTTTGGAGCCATTCCATTTTTGCACCATAGGGCAACTTTGTCAAAAATTTTTTATTCCGCCGAAATTCTAAAAACTGAATTTTTCTATCTAAATCTAATATTTTCTTTCTAAAAGGGGTCAAATGGTCACACAAAAAGTCCAACAAAAAAGAGAGATTTCTCTCTCTTAATTTTTTTCTTCAAAACAATATCCATAATCCACAACATCAAACCCTAATTTTTTGTAATAGGCCTCTGTGTATGCACCTGTTTCTGTTGCAAAAATTATGTTCTCAATGTTTTTTGTTTTTAAGTCATTTATGGCAAATGTTAAAATCTCTTTTGAAATCGCTTTGCCTTTATAATCTTTAAGTGTTGTCACATTGTTTAAGAAAGCGTTTTTGCCAACAATTGTAATGCTTGCTATCGAAACGATTTTATTATTATATCGTGCCACATAATGAATTGTTTGGTATTCACATTTTTTGCTAAAAAGTTTTTTGTTCAAGCTTTCTCTATATGTTGGAGATAAATCACCATAAGGATCGTTTGGATCATGTGTTGAAAAGCCGTCCATTATGCAATCAATAATTTCTTCTTTGTTATTTGATATTTCAACTTTAACATCAATATTCGCTTTGTAATTTAAAGCTAATTTATCAAGTGGAGTGCAAAACCAACTATCTTCACAATAAAGATCGTAATCCTTTTTTATTTTGTCCAAATATTGTGAGTTCTCATCACTTTTTAATACATAAAATCGTGGCACTCGGTCAATAAGAAGTCGCTTTGTCTTTTCAAATACATTGATAAAATCTTTATAGTTTTTTGCTTTTATGTCATAAACAAAATTCCAAATTCCGTCATCAATAATAATGCTTTTAACTTGTTTGAAATCTTTATGATAAGTTATTTCATCAACATACATATTTTTCAGCGCTTCATAGTATTGCTCGAAATATTGCTTAAATTCAACAAATTTAATGTTTTTTAAAGCATTCAAAATCAATTGATAATAGGCATTATTTTTAAATATACAGCCCTTTTCGCTTTTAATCATCTGCTCAAAAGTTGCTATATCAACCCATTTTAATTCTTCAACTTCTTCATCTTGTTTTTTAAAAGAATATATCGGCAAATCCATTTTGCAATAATAACATGTTGCAAAGCATTTATTATCCTCTCTTTCATTTTTAGTCGCAGCAACCAACAATGTCAAATCTTGCTCTTTTAGATTTAATCCTAATTCTTCATTGGCTTCCATAACAGCGGCCTGTAATGTTGTCTGTTTCTCAACAACATGACCAGCACATAAAGCCCAACAATTAGGGTAGGATTTTTTGTTTTTACTTCTTCTTTGTAGTAAGATCTGTTTTTTGCTATTTATAGGAATAAATCCGATTTCTCTATGCCAAAGTCCTTTGCTATGAACAACGCTTCTTTTTTCAAGTTTATTTGTGGAATTTCCGCAATCATCTAATAACAACAATAATTCTTCTTTATCTGCAACTTTTTCCATACAACCTCTCTACTTCATTTTGGTTATTTCCACTTTTAGTGGTTGGCCAAGATTTACATTCGGGCGCCATCGCGTCTTATCAAGAGGAGAAGATAGGTTAGTTGACATAATAATTTTGTTTTCTAACGAAAGCTCTATTAGTAAATATTCAATTTTCTTTTTTTTATATTTCCTTTGTTTTGAATTAAATTTTTCATTGACCATTTCCGTTGTGGGCAATTGATCAACCATATAGGTAGGCTGATAGAATTCATAAATATAAGTGCAGATTTTATATTTTAAATGCCTATTATCTCTGTCTATATATGCCCACAAGACTGTTATCCCCGTAAACAAAAAAGAAATAATAGAAATTACAAATGAAGCTATTTCCATAATTTTACTCCTTACATTTGTAATTATAACATACTTTCGGTTGTTTTGTATCATATTTTTGCAAATTACATTTCAAAATCTCTATTTTTGCGGCGGGCTTTCTTTTCGGCAAGCAATCGTTCAAGCATTGCAATCTCTGGATCTTCATAATCTTCCTCAACTTCTTCAATATCTCTTTGCAGTGCCGGAATATCTTTCTTGTTTTGCAATTCTTGATATTCTTTCATTTTTTCACTGTTGAAGATATTGTTTAGTTTGTCTGTGGCTTGCTTGTAATAACTTTTATCAACACTGTTATAAACAGTCAATGTTGTTTTGACCGATTTATGTCCTAAAAGTGCTTGGATTATTTTTGGATTTTCATTTGCTTCAAAAAGCATTGTGGAGTAGGTGTGTCGCA
>CANRFP010000100.1 GCA_947629895.1 uncultured Clostridia bacterium
CTTGGACAAGAAGAGGATATGCAAGCGCTGCTTTATGCCTCGTCTTGCGGAATAAAACTTTTGGCATCAACTCACGCGGACAGCATGGAAACTTTTATGAAAAAGCCGCTCTTTCAAGAGGTGATAAAAGAAAAGGTGTTCAAGCGTTATGTTTTGCTTTCAAAGCGGAATGGGCCAGGCACTTTTGAAGGGGTTTACAACGAAAATTTTTCAAGAATTTTGCGGGAGGGAATATGAAATATATTTTGATTGTGATGCTTTTTTGTTTATGCGTTGGGGTGGGTTACTTTTTCTCACTAAAATATTTAAAAAGAAAGAGGTTTTGGGGCGCGCTCATAAATTTGGCGGACAAACTGTCGCTGGAAATCAATTTTTCACGCGAGAGGCTGAAAGTTTTGTTCTCCTCTTTTGATATGAACAACAAAAAGCATCTTTTGGGAATTGACGATGCATTTGTTGATTTTCTTGACAAAAAATGTGAACTCACAAAGGAAAACATCTTTAAAAATGCACAAGTGTTAAAGCCTGAGGAAAAGGATTTTGTGCTTATGTTTTTGAAAACTTTGGGTAGAAGTGATGTGGAAAATCAAACAAAAGAAATTCAAAATTTTTGCCTTCGATTTGGCGAAATAAAATCTCAATGTGACGCCGAACAAAAAAAATATGGCTCGCTTTCAATCAAACTTGGCGTTGTGGCGGGGCTGTTTATTGCGATTATTTTGTTTTAGGGGTGGCGGATGGATATTGACATAATTTTTAAAATTGCCGCTGTGGGAATTTTAACCGCTGTGGTGGGGCAAATCCTTAAAAACAGTGGCAAGGAGGACATTTCAACTCTTGCAACGCTTGCGGGAGTGGTGGTTGTGCTGTTTATGGTGCTTGGCATGATTGGACAACTTTTTGACACGATTAAAACCATGTTTAATTTCTAGCACTTTTGGAGGTTTATGGACACTTTATACAAAATTCTGAGCATTGCAATCATCACTTGCATTGCGTGCATCATAATCAAGCCAATTCGCCCTGACTTTGCAATCATAATTTCTGTGATTGGCGGGGTGATTATTGTTTTTTACCTCCTAACTTATCTTGGCTCAATCTTTGAAACTTTTAACACAATCTTCAATTTTTCTGGGCTGAACTCCTCGCTTTATGGCGTGATTTTCAAAATTATCGGCGTTGGATATTTAACCGAATTCACCGCTTCAATCTGCCAAGACACCGGCAATCAAAGCCTTGGCGACAAGGTGCTTTTGGGCGGAAAGGTTATAATACTTGTCATTTCCCTTCCAATTGTGACAAGTATTCTTGACATCGTCATGGAACTGCTGCCCAAATGAGAATGTTTAAAACTGCCAAATGGAAGGGTTTGGCGGTGAGAGTGCATTTAATTTTGATTGTTCTATTTGTTTTTGTTTCCTCTTTTTATGGAAGTTTTGACATTTCGCGCGGGTTTGTTCCGTTTCACAATGTGGCATATGCACAAACCTCCACAGCAGCCGAACTTGAAGAGGAAATTTCAGAAGAAGTTGACAATCAAATTTCCAAACTTGACTTTTCCACTGTTGAGGACATTGTTTCGCGTCTTTCATCTTCTGCAAAAGAAATGTTTGCATCAAACAGTTTCAAAGAAAAGGTGCGGCTTTGCATTTCGGGGGAATATGCCGAAAATTCTCAAAACTTTTTTGCGGCGGTGCTTTCCATCTTTTGGCAAGGCTTGAAGGGCGTGCTGCCAATCATTGCAAGCATCATTGCAATTTCCATTTTGGGCGGCATGGTGGCGTCCTTAAAGCCGGTCACAAACGGCAAATCCATTGGCGGAGTTGTGCATTTTGTCACTTATGGCATGGTGGTTGTGTTTATTGGGGCATCGCTTGTGCAACTTGTGCAACTGACAAGCACAACTCTCACCACAATTAAAGGCATTTTTGACGGCATTTTTCCAATTTTGCTAACTCTTCTAACCGCCGTTGGTGGCAGCGTTTCTGTGGGCATTTTTCAGCCGGCAATTGGAATGATTAGCAGTGTGATAATCTCATTTATAACCTATATTCTTCTTCCGCTTTTCATTTTTTCCATTGTTTTTTCAATCGTTGGAAATCTTTCAAATAACATAAAACTAGACCACTTTGTTTCCTTTTTGCACTCCACTTTCAAGTGGACAATCGGCCTGTGTTTCACAATCTTTTTGGGTTTTGTGAGCATTCAGGGCATAATGGCGGGAGCCGTTGACGGACTTTCCATTCGCACAGCAAAATTTGCAATTAAAAGTTATATTCCAATCATTGGCGGCTATGTTTCAGACGGGCTTTCGGTGATTATGGCAAGCAGTGTGCTTATCAAAAACGCTGTTGGCGGAGTTGGGCTGTTCCTTCTTTTGTCAAGCATTGTTTCTCCGATTTTAAACATCGTCATTTTTATGCTTGCGCTTAAATTTATGGCAGGAATCATCGAGCCAATCGGCGACAAAAAAATTGCCTCGTTCATAAGCGACCTCTCAAAAAGCCTATCACTTCTTGTGGCGCTGCTTG
>CANRFP010000101.1 GCA_947629895.1 uncultured Clostridia bacterium
GTAAGTGCCGCCAGTTGCGCTTAAGTTTACAGTATAAATCTTTGGTTCCCACTTCGCATAAAGCGTGATTGTGAGATTTTCTTCATCCGTTTCGTCATGGTCGCCAATATAAGAACCCTCTCCCTCTGTCACGTCTAAAACGACATCTCCCTTAAGATTTGTCCAGGCAACAAGATGATAATAGTCATTTATAAGAGCAGCTTCGATTTGTTCCGCAGTGCGTGGAATTACTATGTTATTATTAAAATCAAACGGATCTTCATTCGCATAACCATAATCAGAATAATACCAATATCCGAAATATGCATGGTATGTTATAAGGAGAGTTTCGGCACCATTAGTAAAGCGCCCCGTGCCATCTGGTGAAGTGCCTCTGGCATCCAAATAAAGTTTATAGTATTTCGGTGTCCAAAGGACATAAAGAGCAGTGTTTTGTGTGATTAAAACGCTATCAGAACCACTTTGATAACTCCGGTCTGGAGAGTTGGAGATTTTTGCATTGTAACCACGTTTTGAAAGCCCCAAAATATTGAAGTCACTTGTCTGCAAAGTCTTACCTAACCACTCGCTGAGATTAAGCATAACACCGTTAGTGTTAAAGTTATCATGACCGAATAGAGGATATAGATCGTTTGACCAATAAAGCGGAATAAGCGCAGAACGATCACTTATGGTCGAACAAGGGACAGGCGCGTCAATTTCGATACCCGATTGCACACCATCCTTGCTTACACTTTTCATCTGATAAACCCAGCCATTTTCCGTTCTAAAATCCCATGGGGCTGAGAAGTTGATGGTCTTATCAATCTGTTTATCGGTTAAAGAATCTTTTTCCCAGTCAAAACCTCCCTTTTGATCGTCATAAACAATAGGGTAATATCGATAATAACGACGATTGTTAGTATTATATTTTTGATCAGTTGGCTCATAGGCTTCTTCCACAAAAAAATTAATATAATTTATGTAAGATTCATACCATAACGTTCCTGACTTGTTGATTGTAATGATTTTTGGATTAATAAAATTAAAGGAAGCGTCAGCGTCAAATCGCCACCAATCGCCCCAAAAGCAATATTCTATTGTAATTTTGTTTGTCGCATAGCCTTGATTTATAAGAAGTATATCAGGTTCAGACCACGTCTCTTTGCCTACAAAAATACAGTCTGTTAATGTAAGTGAAACCCCTTCTTCCAAATCAATCACAGTTGCGCCTGATTCTAGTGACGCAACATCAAAAATACAATTTTCATAAACGTATGTGCCGCTTGTCAAAGTGATAGAATTTTTTATGAGTTCATTTTTATGTAGCACCACATCTGTGGCGGAAACATCGTCAGTGGTGGAAACATCTTCTGACTTTTCTATGGAAAGTTGTGTTGGTTGTGAAAAAACATTCAGCCCCACGCCGAATGACGCCATAAACATGCAAGCCATAATCACAAAACCCAAACCAAATTTTTTTCTCATGGATTTCTCCTTCTCGTGAAAAAGGGAGTTTTTCTAAAAAGGCGAAAATACCCCTTTTTACTCAGATTATATTTTAATATAATTGGCATAAATTGTCAATTTAATTCGACTCAAAACAAACAAATTTTAAAAAAATATTTTTTAAAAGAATTGTCGACGAGAAAAATATTTTTCCGCCCCATCCCACCGCACCAAAACCAAAATCCCAAAAAATAACCAAAAATTTAAAAAAAGAATGCAAAAACTTTCAAAAAAATAAGTAAAAATTTTAAAAACCAAGCAAAAAAATTTTTAAAAAAACACTTTACCCCGCACCACAAAAATTTCAAAAAAAATAAGCAAAAATTTCAAAAAATGCACCTTTTTTTCACTTTTTTTGAATTTTTGCCCCACTTTTTTGCCATTTTTTGAGTTTTCACAATTTGCAACGATTGAAAATACATTGATATTATGAACAACCTCGCCTACATCATCCTTTCATTTACATTGCCCTGTCTTTTGACCACGCTTGGAAGCGCCCTGGTGTTTTTCTTCCACAAACAATCCAAAATTCTAAACACTCTCACCCTTGGGCTCGCCTCGGGAGTTATGCTTTCCGCTTCAATCTTCTCGCTTCTTATCCCAGCACTTGAAAACGCAACCGCCACAATGGGCAGCCTGGCGTTCCTTCCCGTTGTGCTTGGATTTGTGCTTGGCGGAGTGTTTTTGGTGTTTTTGGACAAAATTTCCGCAATTTTTTTTGAAAAAAGCGTTCAAAATTCAAAAAAGAAGGCTTTTAAACTTTTCACAGCCATCACAATCCACAACATCCCCGAAGGGCTTTCGGTGGGTTTTGCTGTGGGAACTGCCCTGGCAAGCGGCTCGCCACTTTTGCTTTCGTTTATGTTCGCACTGGGCATTGCCATTCAAAACTTTCCAGAAGGGCTTGCAACCGCCCTTCCAATGCAAACTTGCTTTCAAAACAAGACAAAAGCCTTCTTTTTGGGCACGATAAGTGGAATTGTCGAGCCAGTCTTTGCGATAATCGGATTTTTC